>NYTS01000047.1 GCA_002683655.1 Deltaproteobacteria bacterium | reverse complement strand
AATCACAAACGTCGTTTCGCCTTGAACCACATTATTCAAACTTAAATCATACTCAACCCGAATATCAGCTTGCTCTGCTTCAGAAATATTGATTCCTTTGTTGTTTAGCTCAGTGGTCAGGGCAGCTGCCAGAGAATTTCTGTCAGCACCTTGTGCAGCGATATGCACTTTCAGCATGCCAATAAGAGCATAGGCCTTTCTCATGAAATCGCGGTATTCAGGGGTCAGCACATCCACGTGCTGTCGTGTTGGGCTTAGAGTATTAGCTCGCACTTGAATACCAGAGCGTTCCTCAGCCAGTACTAGCCCTGACGCAACAAGACGCAACAATCCCATTCCCTGCTTTTCATTATTCTCAAATTCAGTTACTACTTCAGCAAAGTGCTGGTCAATCACCTCAATGCGTGAATGCAGAGATTGTAGTTCCTTGTTCACATCAAGGCGTACAAGAATGCTAACCTGCTTGTTTGATTCGTCAAAATAAGAATCCACATTCATCACATGAGATAATTCAAAAGACGTAACTTTACCTTTTACAGACTGACGCAATCGCTCGGTCAGTTCTGATTTGTTGTTTTGTAGCGTTTCAGTAATTTCCTGCTCCAGTTCTCCGCTGATATTGACTTCGATCTGCTTGACGAGTTCTAAACGAGCCATATCCTTGGCTCTTGCAGCAGCACCGGCCTGATCACCAGCATAAACCCCAGCTGAACCAGTCCCATACAGAAACCCCGTTTCAATTGGTGGCTGAATCAACCACACTGGTGCTGGCAAGGTAGGAGTTTTTGTTGGTTTAGATGTAACTGCTGGGCTGCCACCACACCCTACTAGCAACGACGTGACTGCCAAGATGATCACAATATTTGTCTTTACGCTACTCACCACTGATTCCCTGAATGAATATCTGTTGACAAGTTTAAAGATGACACAAATATCGATTATATCACCGCTTTGTCAACCACGCTGTTTGAGTACTTGCGGGCTGTTGCATCATTGCAGTATTTTGCGTTGGAATAATGTGCTCCCGAAAGATTTTGATGTCACCCTCACCAATCTCTACAGATTGGGTTACTTCATGATAAGTTCCACCATTCGCTGAGGGTGTCCGGAGAGTAATTTGGTGAGTACCGGGTTCCACAGACAAGCGCTTCAAATGAATGGAGTGTGGCAAGGTCAACCAAGCACGTGTGTCAGCTTGGCTACTCAGCGCAGCTACAGACTTACAAGCCAGTTTCGCGAGGTCATCATCCATTTGGCCACAAAACAGATTCTTGGTCATGGTACGCCCAAGCGCAGCTTGTAAATCCTTGTCCGCATTCAGTAATTGACCCTGAAAAGCTAGGTTTGCTAGTGATTCTGCTTGAACCATCTCGCCATGAGGTTTCCCATCAACTATTACTTGCGTCATACCAAAGGTCTTTGGTTCCAGTTTGTAGTATGGCACAGTCACCCGAGCACCTCCCATTGCCAACGCATCTGGCAAACCAATTTGCTCTGCTAACCCCCATAGCGGCCCAAGCCTGAAGCTCTTTGAAGCCATTCCTTCTAGGGCACCAATTACACCACGCAATTGAAAATTAATCACTGATTGAAGCAAACCACGGTCTGCGTACATCAGGTGAAACCAAACTAGCTGAGCCTCTTGCTCCTTTGGGGCTCCTGTCAGCACAGGCTTGATAAACAGCTCTCTGGTATTGGTATCCAAAGTCAAATGCATGTTGAGTTCGTCACGTGGAGGTACCCAGCCAACATGCCCAATAACCACAATTTGAGCTTGTCCAATACTATCGAGCTCTTTCTGTGAGGCATTTGACAATTTCTGCTTGGCTAGATCAGGCCATTCATCTTCATAGCCACCATCCTGTTTCATCATGCGAATAGTATCGAACCAAGCCTGCTGCACGATACCCTGACCCAAACTGTATTGCTCCGCATACCCCTGTTCATAAAGTTCTGCTGCTTTCTGGTAAGCAATTCTGGCACTGTCCAACTCGCCGTTGATTTCGTAGATTAAACCGTTCATGTAGCGTACGTACGCATCTTCACGGTATATCAACTTGTCTTTGTCAATTGCTTGGCCTGTCAAAACATCAAAGATCTTCATCAGTTGGGAGAATAGCTTACCTTCATCATCCTTAGCATCTTGGTATGTACCCTTTTGGTAAGCAACATCGCTTAGCAGGATATCCACTTTTCTAGCTTCGACACGAGCACTTTCCAGGTGATCAACTTTCTTAGCAGGGTTTGCCAATGCCATCATTGTGTAGTTTAGAGCCTTGATGTAATGAATGAATGCACGCTCAAACTCTTGACCAGCATAATCACTTTGGCTTGGGCTAATCAGCGCTGCTTTCAGTGCATCGCCTGCACGCTTAGTAGTGAGGTCTTCAGCAATATTTGCGGCTTGGTCCAGTTTGGCATTACTGCCGTCATAGCTTTGACCCAAGTGTTGAACCATGCCGGATTCCATATAGTGGAGCAGCCGATCCTTACCGTCGGTTGGCAATTCATCGGTTGCCTCAGCTGCTGAGGCATAATCACTATCTTCGATGAATGCCCTGATATTTCCTGTCTGGTCATGATAGGTTGAACAACCAGAAATCACGATTACTCCTGTAATCAACACCAGCCAAAATTTATTATAAATTACTCTCATCTTTAGCATTGCCCTACTTGTATTATTGGATTCAATTTGTGAAGGTTAACAGACTTACCAAAATCCATTTTACTTTACTTTAGCGAATCTTTCTTAAGAAAAAATTAATTTAAATTTATTTTAACTGATGGAGAAGCTCTCTTGAAGAGGCATCCAACTTTTCAACCAGGTGATGAAGCTCACCAAACCAGCTTATCAATTATGTTTGGTGGGATACTGAATTTAACAGTCCGTGACTGGAACGAGTATCCACCTCCTAGCAACTATTACGATGACAACTCTGGGGTCTACATCCTCGATATTTTTGTGATTGATCCAGAGCAGGAAGAGGGCTTCAATCGCTTCAAGGATGCGCTCTTCAAAGCTAATCCGAACGATTCAAATGCAAGAGCTTATCTGGGTAACTGACTCAAATACTTGTTGGGCAACTGTGGATCAGCTCTGAAATACAGCTAAGATGCGCTTACTCTCAGAAAAGCATCATTTGAAAATTTTGCAACCACCAGTGCAGGTAAGCATGGCTAGATTTTGCTGCAGTGTATTTCTCTTTATGGTGCTGGTGACTTCCAGCTTTGCACAAGAAGTCACGGGAGAAGGTGTAGGCTCCACGAAAGAGCAGGCAAAGAAAGAAGCCCTGGCAGACCTCTCTCAGAACATCTCGGTTGAGGTGAAATCTGTCCAAACTCAACTTTCCGAACTGATGGGAGAGAACTTCCGCCAGGATGCCAGCAGTATGATTCAGCTGGAATCGCGTCTTCCCCTGCTGGGTACAGAAAGCTTTGTTGTCGAAGATGTTGACTACTATTCCGCACTGGCCAGGCTCTCCGCACAGCAGGCAATCCCACTATACCGAACTCAACTCCAAGAAATTGATCGGGAAATCAAGCAGGCGACTCAGCAACTGGAGCAAGCCGAACAGAACTCAGAGCGAGAAAATCTCCTCCAAGTCATCCTGGAAAAACTTGGGAATTTCAAGCGACATCAAACAGTACTATTGGTGCTTGGTGATACTGACCTACCAAAACTAGAGATCACCGAAACAGAGATCAGAAGCCAACTGCGCAAGTTTCAGAACGAACCAGACTCAATGGAGCAAGCAGCCAAGATTCTGACCAGGGACATGCAGGACAGAAGAGGAATCTACGTCTATCCTTTTCGCACAGGTAGTTCCCAAGAGGTCACCCCCTTCGCAGCTGCATTACGAGGTCGCCTGCAGCAACAACTCAGTACGGTTCGCCAACCAGATCAGGCAAACCTGTGGTTATATGGTAGCTACCTGATCACGGATCAAGGTCTGGAACTCTCAGCTCACCTGACACGTTCAAATAATCAACAAATAGAGCAATCCAGATCGCTTTTTCTGCCGAAGAAGGCCTACCAAGGTTTGAAGGCCGAACCGTCGCAGATCAGTTTTGAGGAGCAGCTCCAAAACAATCCAGATCTTTTGCGCAAGAGGGATTTTCGGGTATCGATCCGGAGCAATAAGGGACACCAAGATTTGATGTTCGAAGAGGGTGAGATCATTGAGATCTATGTGAAAGTCAACAAGCCCGGTTACTTCTACATCGTTGGGCATACATTTACTGGAGAAGAGCCTTTTTCGTATCTGCTGGAATTGCAGGAAGAAGCGGATCCACCACGGAGCTTTGTTCAATTTGTCAATGCGGATGACGTCAATCGGTGGATCACCCTGGGAGAGTTTGAAATTTACCCACCGCTGGGGCTGGAACACCTACAGGTGATTGCTTCGAAAGAAGATTTGGTTCGGCGGTTACCAGAATATCGTTTTGATGAGGGCTCCGAGTTTTACCTAGTAGGCAAAGGGCCAGCAGATGGCTTGGCCAAAACTCGAGCGGCTAAGCGTCCGAAAAAGAAAAAACCTGAAAACTATAGTGCTGAAGCAGTGCTGACCTATACTTCCATGTCAAAGTAATTGGTGGAGCCCTACCAGATCCGAGCTTCCCTAAAGTGATGTGCCTCAAGCAATGATATTAGCTGAACAAAGGAAACATCTGAGGGAATTGCCTAATTTTACTCCAAAGGAGTCGCACAAAAACCACCGGAGGCTTGGGTGCCTGAGCCAAAGGCCAGTGGAGGAGGTGCTCGGAAGGGGTCAATCGGGGCACTGAAGAGCAGGTCGAGGAACAGCAGACCAAACAGTCCAAGCAACAGCACACCGATGGTGTGGGAACGTTTGAGCGTCATCGACTTCCTCCGATCAGGTGGTTGCGCAGTCGTACTCCGATTATTGAGCCGGCAAAGGCCGCAGCAAACCAGACCCAACCATGTAGACTGCCGGTCGAGATGCCACTAAAGAGGGCTCCAACATTACAGCCATAAGCCAGACGGGAGGCATAGCCCATCAGCAGGGCGGCTATTGCTCCAGCGATCCAAAGTCGAGTAGGCAGAGAAACCTGAGCGGCTAACGGCCCCTTCCAACGGGCAGCAATTCCAGCTCCCAACAATAAACCGAAGTCTGTCACCGAAGTGATGTCCAGCAGCAAGCTCTGAGTCAAGCGCTCAGCGTTGCTGGCAACGCTCCAGAAGGCAAAATTTGCCAACTCTATTCCTGACCAATGTGCCAGCTTGGCACCCCATAGTCCTAGACCATAGGCCACCCCCCAGGGCTGCCCAGCCACCAACAAATTGAGTACAGCCAGCCCCGCGAGGAAGCCAGCAGCCAATAAGAATTTACGTGGCAGAATACGATCGTTCGAAGGCATCCATTGACGGAACCACCAGGCGAGTCCTGCAAGCAATCCCAGGGTCAGGAGGATCGCGCCGAGTGTTCCTAGCCAATCACTCAGTGCTATCGGCTCCAGTTGTCCCAAGGCATGCCACTCCGGCAGATGCAAAGTACCAAGAAAACTCCCAGCGATGAAAAAAGGTAAGGCCCAGAGACCCATCAAGTTGCCGCTACCAGCGTTGACCAGGGTGCCAGAACCACAGCCCAGCACGACCTGCATTGCAGCTCCAAAGACAAAGGCCCCGAAGATCATCGCGACCCCCACCGGAGCTGTGGCTCCTGTCAATTCACCCGCTGCGATGTCCAAGAGCAGCAGGCTGGGTAGAGCTGCTAGCCCAAGGGCCAGTATTTGTGCCTGAATGCCGTGGGTATTGCGCTCCAAGATTGCTCGTCGCCAAGGACCAGCAAAACCAAAACCCAGGCCTTCCAGGGTAATGCCAAAGCCTAGCCCGATAGCCAGCAGAATTCCTTGTCGGATTCCTGCATAGATGGCCAGCAGCAGAATCAGCAGGATCATCCCCAAACTCAGCAAGATTCGCAGTCGTCGTTGCTCTACAGGATTCGCAGGCCCAGCAGTAGTTACAGTTGTGGAACTCATCAGAATCGTCAGCTCAGAAAGTGTTTGTAAACCACTGCTTGGTATTGAGCCAAGCCCACTTCAAACGCCCTGGTACGTTGTCCATTGGCAGACCGGCAGCTGACCACTCAACCATTGACTCTGGGTAGAGCTTGACGCCTTCTTGCCCAACCACTTCGCTCAGCACGAACCAGTTGGTTGCTGCCCAGTGCCCGGTATTGCAAAAGGAAACAGTCACTTGCGCTTGATTCAAGCCATTTTGCTGCACCAGTGTCTGCAGTTGTTCTGGAGCTTCCAACAGCGGTCCTCCAGAGTGAAACCACTGCTTGTTGTCAAAGTCCTCGGCTCCAGAAATTGTTCCTGGCTTTGCTGCGGCACCGTGCCACTTTTCTCCAAGAAAAAACACTTCTGGGCGAGCGTCGAGTAACTTGGTGTTCGAGCGATTGAGTTGCTGTTCCACATCACTGGTGGAAGCTAGCCAGTCAGTTTGAATTTTGGCTGGGTAACTGGAACTTGCTTTCGTTGCTTCTTTGGAGATGGGTAGTCCTGCCTGTTTCCACGCAAGGAATCCACCATCCACCACTGCCAATTGCCGAAGGCCGGCTGTCTTCAGTGTCCAGTAAACCCGAGCTGCTGTGCCGAAGTCACTATAGGAATCTCCTTTGTGTAGGACTACAGTCGGGGCGTCTGCTGTCAGGCCGAGACCTTGAACGAGGGTAGTTAATTGGCTTTGAGAAAGGAATTTACCAGGATTCTCAGCAGGCCCCCGCCAATTTCCATAGGGTGAAGAGAGTGCACCAGGGATATGACCGGCATTGTAGGAACTATCTGGATCTGGTGCATTTGGTGGACGGATATCAATGATGGTGACAGCTTCTGAGTGAGCTTGGAGTATTTGATTTAACTCATTGGCTGAAAGCAACGGCTTCCAGCTGGAGACTGAATTAGCAAAAGCGAAGCTACTAGCTAGTAGAACCAGCAGTAAAGTAGAGAAAAGAGAGCGTATGTTCATGTGAGTTCTCAGTGAAAAAATCAAAAACAGATCAATTGATTATAGAAAAATTATGCATGGTTTTGAGGTAGATAGCCGTCAGCCTCCAAGACCCCTTTGAGAAGCCTGCTGAGACTGAATTTCCCTGACGCATTGATAGAGATTTTCTAACTTGGAGTCATAAATTTGAGCTTTGCGAAGGTACTGAATCGTTTGCTTCAGGTACTCAACACATGGACCCCGCTTCCCTTTGGCTTCCAGAATTCGTTTTCCTTTGGCTTCCACCTGCATTGTGGGACAGACGTATTTTGGATGATCCAGTTTGACGACGAAGGCAATCGCGTCCAAGCTCCCTATCGCTGATTCAACGTGAACCCATTTTGGTTCATAGGCCTCTGTGATCATCTCCCTTTCCCAAATTTGGACCAGTTGGGTGTCTTTCAGCTCCGGAGGAATCCGCAATGCCCGGCCAGTACAGGACTCACCTGGTTCAAGTCCGAGGACTAATCCTGGGAATTCCTTGGTTCCTCGATGCTCCGTGCTCCAAAGACAAAAACTCCGATGGAATCCTTGAATTGTAGCCAGAATTGATTGATCAAAGGAAATTTCTGGATTCCACATCAAGGACCCATAGGCAAAAATCCAGATTTCCTGGTCAGGAGGTCGCTGATTCAGAATGCTTTGGAGAGAGAAATTCACTGGAGTTACCACAAAAATTTATGAATAAGATCGGTTTTCCAGCATTGTCGATCAGGTGTCGTTTGAGCAAAATTTCTACTCTTGAAGGATACCCTAACTCCTGCTGAGTTGTCACTTTCATTGGCTGAAAAAACTTTGCAGGAGTCTCCTTTTCCAGTGTTCAGTTGAACTTAGATACGAGCCACTGCTTGGTAGAAATCCAAGCCCACTGCAGACGATTCGGAACATTATCCATGGGAAGGTTGGCAGTAGACCATTCGACTAATGATTCGGGATATAGCTTAACATTTTGCTTGCCAGCAATCTCACTGAGCACAAACCAGTTGGTTGCCGCCCAATGCCCTGTATTGCAGAAAGAAACAGTGATTTCAGCCTGTCCTAGCTTATTCTCCTGCACCAGATTCTGCAGTCGTTCCGGGGATTCGAGCAAGGGACCACCGGAGCGGAACCAGCGCTCGTTGTCAAAGGCCACGGCCCCAGCAATCGTTCCGGGTTTGCTGGCAGCTGGGTGCCAGCTGAAGCCTTCAAAAAAATCATCTGGTCGTGCATCTAGCAGTTGAACTTCCGGTTTGTTGATCTGTGCTTCCATCTCGGTAGCTTGGGCTAGCCAGTTTGGTTGAATTGTGGCTGGAAAGTCGCTTGGCAGTGGAGTCTCCAATTCTGTGGAGGTAGGCAGTCCTGCTTGCTTCCAAGCCTGAAAGCCTCCATTCAAAATCGCTAACTGGGTTAGTCCAGCAGTCTTCAAAGACCAGTAGACTCTGGCTGCTGCACCAAAGTTGCTGTAGGAATCTCCACGATGAACAACGACCACTGGAGTATCGATGTCAGCACCAATGGCCTGAACCAGCCAAGTCAGTTTGTCTTGGGTAAGAAACTTGCCTGGATTGTCAGGCTGCCCACGCCAAGTTGCATAAGGGGAAGACACAGCACCAGGGATGTGTCCAGTGTTGTAAGAAGCCTCTGGATCTTTGGAATCCAAGGCTCGAATGTCCACGACGGTTGCAGCAAAGGGGTCGTCTTCAAGAAGTTTATGGAGTTCGGTGACAGGGAGCAGTGGTTTCCACTCAGATAAATCATTGGCATGGGCCAAACTAGTCATTAAAGCGAGCAGTCCAGCTAGCAATAGACGCAGTTTCATGCGTTTTCTCCTGAAGAGAAGTTGGTAAGGCAGGGCAAAACGATGGCCCAGGGCATCAGCAAATGTGGAGAAGCTTTCCCTTTCGGGTGGCATTCTTGGTCAAGGGAAACAATGGGCGAGGAGCGTTCTAGCGAGGAACCTGTAGGCAGTTCTAGGACAAACGCGCTCGCGAAAAATTCAGCAAATGATCAGAATCGGGAAACGAATCAGGAATATGTGAACAGGATGTTCAGCGACAACAGGCAGGGAAGCAACAGCAGGAAGCAACAGAGGCAACGACAGCAGTAGTCAGGGAAGTCTGGGAAAGTCTCGAACGTTTGGAGTAGAACAGAAGAATATGGAGTAGAGAGTTCATCTTTTTATTTGATTTGAAAAAGTTTTTGGAGAAATTGGCGCTAGGGCCACGGATGCGGCTAGACCGCTGCGAAGAGGACCTGTATCAACAACAGGTCAAACGACAACAACAGTGACAATCGGCTGGGATACCGAATAGAATGTCTTTGCGAGAGAAGAGCATTGCTGTTGTCTAAAAATAAGGAATTTAAGGAATTAGAAAATAATTCTTTCGGAGGCCGAGTATAAAGGCAAGTATTTTGTGTAGGTGCGAGAATGCTTAGGGCGATGTGTCCTCGGTTGCCGGCTTTTTTCACCAATCTTTCTCAGGTGTTGAGAATGGTTTGATCTTCTACTGACTATTGCCGAAGATGAAAAGAAATTTAATCTTTCTTCTCATCCACACATGCTTTGGAGGACACATGCCCTACGATGCCACTGATAACCGTTACGAATCTGCTCACTATCGTCGCTGTGGGAAATCTGGTCTACACCTGCCCGAGGTGTCCCTAGGACTCTGGTATAACTTTGGTGGAGTCGATCCTCTGGAAAATATGCGAGAGATGCTCCGACGTTCTTTTGACCTCGGAATTACGCACTTTGATCTTGCCAACAACTATGGCCCCCCTCCTGGTTCAGCTGAAACCAATTTTGGGCGAATCTTTGCCGAGGACTTCAAGCCCTATCGCGATGAATTGGTGATCTCCAGTAAAGCTGGCTACTACATGTGGCCTGGGCCTTATGGAGAATGGGGCTCTCGCAAGTATCTGGTGGCAAGCTGCGACCAGAGCCTCAAACGGATGGGACTCGACTATGTAGACATTTTCTACAGCCATCGGCCTGACCCGAATACCCCCTTGGAAGAGACGATGGGAGCGCTGGACTACATCGTTCGTAGCGGACGAGCTCTCTATGCTGGTATCTCAACCTATTCCCCAGAGCAGACACGCGAAGCTTCACGCCTCCTGAGAGAATTGGGAACTCCCTGTTTAATTCATCAGCCACGCTACAATATGTTTGATCGTTGGATTGAAGATGGCCTGCTGGATATGCTCAAGGACGAAGGGATTGGCTGTATTGCGTTCTCACCTCTTTGCCAGGGAATTCTGACCAACAAGTACCTGTCTGAAGACTGGAGTGGAACCCGTGCTGACAAACTGAAGAGTGCTTTCCACTGGGGTGATGAAGTGACTCAGAAGCGCATTGCGCGGGTACGTGAACTGCAGAAAATGGCAGATCAGCGTGGACAGACAATGGCCCAACTCGCGATCGCCTGGGTACTGCGTCAGCCACAGATGACCTCGGCGCTGATTGGTGCCAGCAAGGTCTCACAAATCGAAGATGCTGTGGGTGCACTTAGCAACACGCAGCTTAGCGAAGAAGAACTATCCAGAATCGAAACTATTCTCGGTTAGTCTGTTGAACGGAGGTGCAACAAGGTACCTCCTCTGTCTCAATGAAGTTGGCAGCAAGGACTGTCAACGCTTCTGAGGGAGCAGCCATGGGAGAAGCATTACCAACGCTAAAAGATTGGAAAGAACTGGCACGCAAGGAACTGAAGGGTCGGGAGGTGTCGGAGTTAGACTGGCACACAGCTGAGGGCATCCGGCTGAAGCCACTCTACACTGCAGCGGATCTGGAAGAGCTAGAGATGTCCAATACGCTACCTGGCTTTTTCCCATTTCTGCGGGGCCCTAAAGCAACCATGTATGCGGGTCGGCCTTGGACCATTCGGCAATATGCAGGCTTCTCGACGGCTGAAGAATCGAATGCCTTCTACCGTAAGAACCTGGCTGCTGGACAAAAGGGATTGAGCGTTGCTTTCGATCTGGCAACCCATCGGGGCTATGATTCGGATCACCCACGGGTCATCGGTGACGTAGGCAAGGCGGGAGTGGCGATCGACTCCGTCGAGGACATGAAGATCCTCTTCGACCAGATCCCGCTGGACGAGATGTCAGTCTCGATGACCATGAATGGTGCTGTGTTGCCTGTTTTGGCAGCTTATGTCGTTGCTGCAGAAGAGCAGGGAGTTTCACAGGAACGGCTGAGTGGAACCATCCAGAATGACATCCTCAAGGAGTTCATGGTTCGCAACACCTACATCTACCCTCCTGCTCCTTCAATGCGGATCATTGGTGATATCATCGCCTACACCAGCGAGCACATGCCCCGCTACAATTCGATCAGCATCAGTGGCTATCACATCCAGGAAGCTGGCGCGACAGCTGTACAGGAACTGGCATTTACGCTAGGGGATGGCCTAGAGTACGTGCGTTCCGCACTGCAACGTGGAATGCCTATCGACCAATTTGCACCGCGCCTCTCCTTTTTCTTTGGCATTGGCATGAACTTCTTCATGGAGATCGCCAAACTGCGTGCAGCCCGCTTCCTGTGGGCCGAACTGCTCAAGCCCTTTGCACCTCAAAAACCCCAGTCGATGATGTTGCGCACCCACTGTCAGACCTCTGGCTGGAGCCTGACCGAGCAGGATCCTTTCAACAACATCGTACGGACCACAATTGAAGCAATGGCGGCCACCTTGGGTGGAACACAGTCACTGCACACTAACTCTTTCGATGAAGCCCTGGGATTACCAACAGAAACTTCGGCTCGGATTGCTCGTAACACCCAGCTGATTCTTCAGGAAGAAGCAGGTATCCCCAATATTGTCGATCCTTTTGGTGGTTCCTACTTCATGGAATCACTGACAAATACGCTCATCCAGGAAGCTTGGCAAACGTTGCAGGAAGTTGAGGAACTTGGGGGTATGACCAAGGCTGTTGCCTCTGGNATGCCCAAGCAACGAATTGAAGAAGCAGCAGCTCGTAGGCAGGCTCGGATNGATCAGGGCAAGGAAGTCATTGTTGGTGTGAANAAGTACCGCTTGGAGCAGGAAGAGCGAGTTGAGGTGCGTGACATCGATAACTCCGAAGTAAGAGAAGCTCAGATCCACAGGTTGAACCAAGTCCGACAGAATCGGGATAACACAGCTGTACAGGTAAGTCTAAATCACTTACGCGAAGCAGCTGCCAGCGGTCAGGGCAACCTGTTGGCGCTTTCAATTGAAGCGATCCACATCCGGGCTACAGTCGGTGAAATTTCAGATGCAATGGAACAGGCCTGGGGACGTTACAACGCTCCGATTCGTTCGATTACTGGGGTTTATGGAAGTGAATATACCGAAAATTCTGACTTTGTAGACGTGCGTGAGGAGATCAATCAATTTGCAGTAGACGAAGGTCGTCGACCAAGAATCATAGTGGCCAAGATGGGTCAGGATGGTCATGATCGTGGAGCAAAGGTGATCTCCACTGCCTTTGCTGATCTAGGTTTTGATGTGGATATCGGGCCACTGTTTCAGACTCCAGAAGAAGTTGTTCGTCAGGCCATCGAGAATGATGTCCACGTGATCGGCATCTCCAGCCAGGCAGCTGGCCACAAGACACTTGTACAGCAACTGATGCAGGTGTTGCTTGCGGAGAAGGTGGATGACATGGTCATAGTGGTTGGGGGTGTTATTCCCCCGCAGGATTATGATTACCTTTACCAGCAAGGGGTGGCCTGCATCTTTGGACCAGGCACCAAGATTCTACAGGCTGCTCGTGAGGTCTTGAGCGCTGTCCGTGAAAAGACAAAGGTCGCTTCCTGACGAGTTTGCAATTCAAGCTCACTAGATTTCGCAGTCCATCTGGTTCTTGCTAGACTCACCTAGAATTCCGTCCTCACCATGTCAGTCATCAATCCTAACAGTATCCGGCAGGGAGATCGTCGCGCAATGGCCAAGGCAATTACCCTAGTGGAGAGCACACACCCAGAAAAACTCGATCAGGGCCAGACACTGCTGGAGGAGTTGCTGCCGGATACTGGAAAGTCCCTGCGTATCGGCATCACGGGGGTGCCAGGTGTGGGCAAGAGCACCTTTATTGAAGCCTTTGGGATGCGACTGATCGAGGCGGGACATCAGGTTGCTGTACTGGCTGTGGATCCAAGTAGTCCAATCACTGGTGGAAGCATCCTTGGAGATAAGACGCGGATGCAACAATTGTCCTCACACCCACAGGCATTTGTACGCCCTTCGCCCTCGTCTGGAGTGCTGGGTGGGGTAGCTCGTAACACTCGGGAGATAATGTTGCTCTGTGAAGCAGCGGGCTATGACGTGATTATTGTTGAGACGGTAGGAGTTGGTCAGTCGGAGACCATGGTTGCTTCAATGGCTGATCTTTTCCTGGTACTGATGCTACCCAATGCTGGAGATGAGCTGCAGGGAATCAAGAAGGGAATTCTGGAGTTGGCCGATCTGATCGTGATCAATAAGGCCGATGGTGATCAGAAGACCTTGGCTCAACGAGCTGTTCGGGAGTATCGAAATGCTCTCCAGTTGCTCAAGCCGACCCGGGCTTCGTGGAAGGCAAAGGTACTTCAGTGCAGTGCCTTGGAACAAACAGGGCTGGTTGAACTGTGGGAGGTGATGCAAGACTTTCGAGAGATGCTGAAGACCTCGGGAGAGTGGGAAGAACACCGGAGCCATCAGGCTGTTCGCTGGATGTGGAGTCTGATTGATGAAGAGTTGCGCCAAAGTTTTCGAAAGCATTCCCAGATCCAAGCTGATATTCCCAGAGTTGAGAAGGCTATTCGTCAAGGGAAGCAACTGCCAACTCGAGCAGCTCGATCTTTATTAGATGTTTGGTTCTCCAGCAAGATCCCAGGCAAGTAGTTTATCAGTAACCACAATATTGCGTCAGGTCTCTTTTCAGGACGAATGGATGCCCACTGGAAAGTTTAGCAGGATTTTAAGAGACCTTTGAATCTGTGTACATGAACAGCCATATGCCAAAACCTGGTCCGCTCAAGTTCTGGGGATAACCGGTCAATTCATCAGAGGAGGCTGCTGAGATGGATTGAGTATAGGCTTTTCCTGCAGCAATTGTCTTTGGTCGAGTGGACCATATTCTGGGACAAGTCGATGCATCACTGCTAGCGCACCTTCTAGGTCCTGCTCAGCAATTGCTTTTTTCAGAAGGTCCAGTTCAATCTCAAGCACTGCTGACTCCGGGCA
>NYTS01000046.1 GCA_002683655.1 Deltaproteobacteria bacterium | reverse complement strand
TCAAAATATTGAGGCGCTGACTGCTAATCGATACTTAGCCCAGAATGATGCAATGCTCTCAAAATCTATTGAGAAACTAGCATCGGGACAAAAAATTAACTCAGCTACTGATGGTCCGGCTTCCCTAGTAATTTCAGAGAGTTTACGGTCCCAAATTAGTAGTTTGAAGGAAGCGGCTCAGAATAGTGAGGTAGCGGCGTCGGTAGTGCAAACTGCAGAAGGTGCGATGGACGAAGTTTCGAGACTACTAGTCAATATTCGTCAACGAGCAGTTGCTGCAGCAAATACTGGTGTGAATAATGAGTTAGTTGTTGCAGCGTCACAGTCTGAGATTCAGAATGCTCTGAGTTCGATCGATCGAATTGCTCAGAACACGCAATTTGGGTCCAAGCCATTATTGAATGGAACAAACCCAGAATTGGAATTTCAGATTGGTGCTAACAAAGACAATACTCTCAAGCTGGCTTTGCCAAACATTACCACCGACAAATTGGGGGTTGGTAGTTCTGAGGATGGAGGTTCAAGTTTGGCAGAGGTCGACGTTCGTACTCCATCAGGTGCAGCATCTGCGATCAGCATTGTAGACAAAGCAATCAGTGAGATCGCTAGTTCACGTGGAGAGTTGGGCGCTTTACAGCGCTCGGCCCTACAAAGTAATTTAGTCAGCCTTCGCCTGGACGCAGAAAACTTGTCTGCCGCAGAATCGATAATACGCGATGCTGATGTGGCAATGGAACTTGCTGAATTCACACGCCTCCAAATCATGAATCAGTTCGCAGTCGCACAGGCCGCACAAGCGAACGTACTGCCCAGAAATCTATTGCATTTGGTTCAGTCACAGTCCTAAGGAAAGGTCTGGTTAGAAAAGGTATGTTCGCCGATACTATCGTCGCTATTACCACACCACTGCAACCTAGTGGATTAGGAGTAATTCGTGTCAGTGGTTCCACAGCAATCGCTTCAGTAGAAACCATTTTTCAGCCAAGTGATGGTGGAACGGTTGTGGAATCACCGAATAGAAAGCTGAGACATGGTTGGCTGAATATAGAGGGACAACTAGTTGATGAAGCAATGCTGGTTGTCATGCGCGGGCCACATTCCTTCACTGCAGAAGATGTTGTTGAATTGCAGTGCCATGGCAGTCCTCAGATGCTCCAGATGGTGTTGCAGCAAATTCTGATGTTGGGTACACGACTGGCAGAACCCGGAGAGTTCACTCGCCGTGCATTTCTTAATGGCCGACTGGACCTGACTCGTGTAGAAGCGATTGCCGACTTAATCCATGCAGACTCCCGCATGTCGGTCCTACTCGCCGCCCAACAGCTAAGAGGACGGCTATACGAGACCATTCAGCAACTACAAGAAGAACTCATCCAGATTGCTTCGTTGATTGAAGCTTGGATTGAATTCCCAGATGAGGACGAAGAATTCACTGGTCAAACTGATTGTGAGCGTAGACTCCAGTCCTTACTCGGCAAATTGGAAGGACTGTTGCAGAAAGGTAAGCAAGGGCGTTTGCTGCGAAACGGTGTGCATGCAGTCCTCTGTGGTCGGCCAAACGTAGGCAAGTCTTCGCTGATGAATGCCTTGCTACGTGAAAATCGCTCGATCGTTACGGAAGTTCCAGGTACAACTAGAGATATAATTGAAGAGTCCTTAGAAATTCACCAAGTGGCTTTTCGGCTCAGTGATACTGCGGGAATACGCCGAACCGAAGATCTGGTAGAAAAGCAAGGGGTAGAGCGAACAAAAAAAGCTATTGAGCAAGCAGATCTTGCTTTGTTGCTACTCGACGGTTCCCAGGAGTTGCAGGCAGAAGATCAAGAACTATTAGCAGAAGTTGAAGACAAGCCTTCCCTGATTGTGGCTACGAAAGCAGATCTGTGGGACCAAGAACTGCCGAAATGGAAAGATAGTATTCAATCTCGATGGATTCCATTTTCAGTCCATCAGGCAGAAACACTAGAGGAGCTGGAAGAAGCTCTCTATCACAACAGCATTTCAGAAAATGTTCCGCCTTTGGAAGAATCTTGGTTGACAAATCTGCGTCAACAGGCGGCGGCTGAAAAAGCGTCGGAGAGTTTGGAGATAGCACAAAATCTTCTTCAGCAGCGGACAGGTGAAGAATTCGTGGCTGCTGAACTGCGGAGAGCCTTAAACGCCCTGGGTGATATCGTTGGGCAAACGACAGCAGATGATTTGCTGAGTCGGGTTTTCGCGGAGTTCTGTATTGGCAAATGAAAGGCTGCAGCACAGTGATGGAATGTTGTTGCTACAGAAAAAACGCGCACTGTTGCGGCGATGGGATGTGCTAGCGCAACAGCAGTTGGCACTATCGCACCTTGATGATGCCTTACCGCTGCTGGAAGAAAAAAAAGATTGTCTTGAGAACCTGCAGCGTATCGACTCACTGTTAGATGATTGGGATCAAAGTTTCCCAACTCAACTAGATGAAATTTTGGAGCCCCAAGGCTTACAGCGTTTGCTAGAAAAAATCAGTAGAGCTGAGCAGGAATTCACAAGACGTGTTGCTCAAGAACGTAATGTGACAATTACTGAAATCAAAACCTTGCTCCAGCAATTGAGTTATGGTGCGGTAAAAAGCAATCGGCCACAACCGCGACGTCGCAAGACTATTTTCTAAGGATCATTCAATGCGGCTGACAGTCAATCAGGTAGAGCACATTCTGGAACGTTGGCATCGTTTGCGCCATGGCAATCAAGTACATTTTGGTTCTTCTGACCCAACTCGCTTGACCGTCGAAGCACGCCGTGAAGCTCAGCAATATGTTGCAGCTAACTCAACCGTTGACACTGGAATCACCCCAAGAAATATCTTGGAGCGCATCGGTGATTTTCAGATCCCAGACCCTGCAATTGATTATGCAGAACAGCGTCGAGCAGGACAGTTTTTGGATCCACCTTACATGCCAGCTGTCAGTCCACCCGCCATCCCCAAGCTTCAAGATCGCGTTCGCAGGCTTCAGGAACTACGAGAACGCAATGCGCAACGTCGTCAGCGGACTATTGAGGACCTCGCCTCGCGCTCTACTATTACCTTAACCACTGAGGTTGCAGCAGAGAATCTGAGCCATCCTGAATCAAAGCAACTATACTCAAATCAGATGGCAAACGGATTGGCTCGTCCTTTCCAGCAGCATGAGCAGCATGTAGAAGGCGTTGCTTCCCATTCCAAACCGTGAGATGCTCTGACAACAACCCATCTTCACACATGAAATCAATGTTTGGAGAATTCCATGTCGTCAGATGCTAGATTCCAATCCCTCCAAATTGCAGTACTGACTGTCAGTGACACTCGTACTGTAGCCAATGATACTTCTGGTGATTATCTCAGCGAACAACTACAGCAAGCTGGGCACCGGCTAATCGCTCGGAATTTGATTCCTGACGATATCTACAAACTCCGGGCGGTCGTTTCCCAGTGGATTGCTGATCCAAGTGTTGAAATTATTTTGACCACGGGAGGGACAGGTTTGACGGGGCGGGATGGAACACCAGAAGCATTGGTTCCCCTCTTTGACAAAGCTATTGAGGGTTTCGGTGAACTCTTCCGCTATCTCTCCTTTCAGGAAATTGACACATCCACCGTACAATCCCGGGCAGTTGCAGGAGTGGCGAACGGGACCTATCTTTTCTGCTTGCCAGGTTCAACAGGAGCTTGTCGACTAGGCTGGGAAAAAATTCTATGTTCTCAGTTAGACGCAAGTCACCGCCCCTGTAACTTTGCAGAGTTGATTCCACGCCTCAAGGAATGATACTTGCTGAAACTGCAAAGTCTTTCCCCAGAGTCATAGAGATTAGACTATGCTGACACTTTCAGAAGCCGCCGAACAACTCGGAATCAGTCGCGCTGCCCTAGATAATTGGATCAAGCGCCTTGAAATTGAAAAGAAAAAAGAAGGACGGATTGGGCTCACTGCCAAGGAGGTTGAGCAGATCCGAAAACAGCGGCGTAGCAACTCACGCCGACGTGACACCAATACAACTGCAACTAACAGTAGCGGGGTAGCCTCAGCTTTTGTTGAACAAGAACTGAAAGAACTCAAACAGGTTCGTGAACAGTTACAAGGTCTGAGTGAAGAACGCCTACAATGGCAGAAAGAGCGTTTGCAGTATCTTGGGCGGGAAGCGTCCAGCCAAAAAGAAATACAAAATTGGGAAGCGCGCTTTGTAGAAACACAGCGTCGTGCAGATTTGTTGCAGGAGCAACTAGATTCCAATAGTCGCGAAAAAACAGAACTGCTCAAACAAGCAGATCAATTCCAGCAACTGCTCCTGCAGAAAGAGCGCTCACTACAGAGGATACTGGAAGAAAAACAGGAACTGCAGCAACGATTACACCTGCTAGAAGAACAGGCTATTTCAGAAACTGCCGAGGTAGAAACTCCGCCAGTTGCTGAGGAAACCTCTTCTGTGGAGCATGAAGAAGAAATTCTGATAGAAACAGAGTTTTCTACTTCATTCTCTATCGATGCAAGTGCGGCAGAGGAAGAGGAACTAGAAAGTCAGGAGGAAATGAATGATACTGAGGAAGTTCCTGAAAATTCTGTGGAACTCGAAGATGACGAAGCAGATTTGATGCTCTTCGATGAGTTGGAAGATGATGAAGAAGTCTCTAATGAGTTTTCAGTAGAAGAAGAATCTATTGAAGTTGATATCTTCGAAGAGATGGTTCCAGTAGAAGCAGAGTCTATATTAGAAACCCCCGTTGTAGATTCCGATGATGTAGAAGATGGATGGGATCAGGAAAAGAAGCGCCAGTTTTCAGAATTTGCGGACTTGCTTGACGAGTTGGAAGCTCAAGTTACAAGACGCTACCTAGGGTTTGGAGAGGATCGCCAATCGTTAGAATCCATCGCATTTGCTCTGAGCATCCCTGTCTCAGAAGTACGTCAAGTAGCTGGTCGTGCTGTCCTAAAAATCCGTTCTTACCATTTGCAACTTCGCCAGTCTGGTCCTTCTGTTGGTGCCTGACGAATCTTCGTCGGGGCTCTCGCTCTTTCCCCCTCTTGCTGAAACACGTTCCCAATTAGAAAAGCTGGCTGAGTTACTTCAGTGGAAGGATGCTCCCCAACTGCGCCATTGGCAGGAGGCTTTGCAACATGCAGAAGCTAGGCTGCGGCAAGCAAGAGTCCGGATTGCTGTATTGGGCGCTGTCAAATCTGGTAAGTCCACGCTACTTAATGCCTTGTTGGGGGCAGATCGCCTCCGCCGTGGGGCTGGTATTCTCACTTCGATTGTCACTCGAATTCAGCCTGGAGAGATCAGTCGAGCACATTTGAGATTCAAATCCAAATCGTTACTTGATCGCCAATTTCAAGCTGCCCTAGCTTTCTTACAATCTTCAGATTCATCGCTACCTTCCTGCGAACTAGATCATGCCTCAGAACGTCAGTCCGTGCTTCATTGGCTGGATGAACAACCTGTTGCAGAAGACACATCTCATTTTGGTGAGGAACGCGCTTTCTTGCGAGCGTGCTTAGTCGGCTATTCTGAGGCTGTTGGCTACCTCAGTAATTCAACGCAGGTGCAAACTTGGTCTGGTAAAGAAAGTTATCAGCATCAAGCTTGGGTTGAGCAAGACGCTCGGGCGGTTTTTTTGGAAGATCTCCTGTTAGAAGAACCGGGTTGGACTTGGCAAGGTACTGAGATTGCGGATTGTCAAGGAAGTGATTCACCAAACCCCTTCCATTTTGTGCAGGTGCAGGAATATGCCTCACGTAGCAACCTGCTCATCTATGTAGTCAGTTCCAGAATTGGGATTCGTCAAGCAGATGTACGTCTCTTGCGTAACCTACATCAACTTGGCTTAGCGGATCAGATCATCTTTGTAATCAATTTAGATCTCAACGAGCATGAGGAACAAGCCGATGTAGATCACATTACAGAGCAGATTCTGCGAGACCTGCGTCAATGTGGTTGGCAACAGCCTCACTATTTTGCATTCTCAGCATTGCATTTGTTGTTGCAACGTAAGTTAGAACTTACAAATCGTGAACAAAAGCAACTCGAATTTTGGCAAGATCACCCTGTTTTTCAGATCAGTGCAAATGCTTGGAAAATATTCCAGGAGGAACTCCATCTACGGTTGGTACATCAGCAATCACAGACACTACTAGCCGGTGAATGGTCTCATTGGCAGAGATTGCATCGTCAAGTGTCCGAATTTGTTGAGCGGCTGCAGGCAACGCTTTCTACGGAGACCCTAGACTGGGAAGAATGGCAAAGCGAACTCCAGCATCGTCAGCGATATTTGCGCTATCATGAACAAAATCTGCAGCATACTCTGAAGGGTGGAGAGAAACAGTGGAGGCAGCATATTGACTATGGTGTTCGGGCGTTGTTTGACCGCCAAGAAGGCAAGATTTGGAGTAGTTTGGATCGATTTCTTAGGCAAGTGGAACTGACACCACCAAAGGATAACTTTTCACCAAGCATACAAAGTATGCTCTGGATGCAAGAAGTTCGAGAAAAACTGCTGCATTGGGTCGTGGATGAAATCAACGTGTCCCTGTTGCCAGAAATGGCAAGATTATGCAGTGAAATAATGATGCTGATTAATCAAGCCGTAGAACCGTTCTTTGCGGTTCTAGACGAACTACAACAAAGAGAGTATCAACTTCAGAGCAGATTGCAGAAGGATTCATTATTATTTACTGTAAACCCTAAAGTCTACTGGCAATTTCCAGAGATTGAACCGATTTCATTTACGACTACGTTGGCGTTTCAAACTCCAGAGCAACTACGTAGTTGGTTACTCTATGGTCAAAGTTGGTTCCGCACTTTTTGGCGTAAGGAGCAAAACCTTCAGGCGGAGTTTCATCAGCAAAGCCAGCGTGAGTTAGAACGACAGTTGCGAGAGAACTTAAATTTTGATGTGTTGAATTATCAGGAAAATTTAAAACATCGATATCTTTGGTCTGGGACTCAACAACTGCTAGACACCATTTTGGTTTGTTGGCAAGAATCAGCTCGAGGTTGCCAAGCAGACCTGAGTGGTGTGCTAGAACAATTGGAGAGATTACGCTCTGAGCGAAAGCAGCTAATGCCTTTGCTGGCGCAATGGCAAAGTAACTGGAGAGAACTCAGCATCAGGTGGCTACCCCTATAGCTTTGCTAGAAAAGAGTCAGTCCCAAAAATTTCAAAATCAATCGGATGAGGAGGCTTCACGGATGTTACGTTGTTTTTTTGATGTAGACGGAGTGGTGTTGGATTTTGAGAGTGCTTATCTACGCATGATTAGCGCTTACTTTCAACTGGATCTCCCCGAAAATTTTCAAACTACCCGTTGGGATTTCAGCGAACTTCTGACGGAACAACAGCAACTCGAGGGTTGGGAGTATTTTGTCAACAGTAATGCCTTTCGAGAGTTGGAAAGTTTAGTCCCTGCACCTAGGTTTAACGAGGTTTTTGGGGCATATCCCGTGCATTTCGTGACCAACATTCCGCCTGAACATATGGACGCTCGACGCGAGAATCTAAGCCAAGTGGGATACCGCTTTGAGTCAGTGCACCCAGGTGGATTTCTCTCATTCAATGAGCAACCACCACGTACAAAATCTCAGGTGATTGCTGATCTGGTTCAGGATGGAGAACAGATCCTATTCGTGGATGATCACCCACGGAACTGTGTTGATGTGAAAGAGAGCTTTCCCGAGGCTTGGGTTTGGTTGATGAGCCGAACGTTTAATCAGGATTTTGACCATCCAACGATTCAGCGGGCCAAGCACTGGGAACAAGTTTTAAAGTCCCTTCCTAGAGTCCCCTAAATCCTGACGGACAAATACGATGCTGTCTTCACTCTACCAAATGCTGTGGCAAGTTCTGGTATCCTTCACCTGCCTGATCGGTATGATGATTGGGTTAGCTTCTGCCCAGCAACAAGATCAACAACAGCAGAACCAGCAGGCTCAACCTGGTAGTATGGGTGGCATCTATCGATTGAGTTTTTTTGAATTCGATGTGCTGACTTTCCGGGAAGGAAAAGATCATGTTTTCTATCAAATGACCGGGTTCAGAGGATTTGATGGGGGAAGTGGAGCTCGGAATCTGTCGGTAGATTGGAACTACGAGAAGATGTTGTTAATGAGTGGAGACGTTGACGGTCATGAAAAAGTGGAAAGTGAGGTTGAACAAATTCTTCATAGCTTACCTCCCTTCTCAATCGAATATATTGTTCCTTTCCAACTTGGTTTCGCTGAATCTGCAGTTAGTGTAATGGGAGGCTATACCCAGACCTATCTAACGGATCAATCAGGGAAAAATCCACAGAAAGAAAACAATAGTGCGATTTATCCACTGATTCGACTGCGTTCCCACTACTATATTTTTGGAGGTTCTGTTTACTTGACTGGAATGCCAGAGCCAAGAAGTACTGATATTTTCTTTGGCATTGGATTGATGCGCATTGAGAGTACTCTCAGGGCGGGAATTCGAAAAACCGCTCTTCTTGGCGATCCAGTAATTTGGGGGGATACTTATGGCTTGGGAGGTGAAGCTGTTTCTGAATTGAGTGCTTCTCAAGGGACTGCATTTTTTCAGCGTGCTGGTCTAGCTGTGAATGGAGAAAATTATGGCTTCAATCTAGACTTTCTATTTACTGGGGAAGCAGAGGTAATTGATAATCCCTTCGCGGGTGGAATGGGTCCAATTCCTCAAGAAGATTTTGATGCTTTCTACATGTCAACAGAAGTGCCAGAACGTGTTCATTTACGTGGGGTGTTGATGAGAGCAGCGATCACCTACACCTTCTACTAGCAATTCTAGCTATCTGTACATTTACCTAACGAAGTGGGCCTCGACCAGAATCGGCTGCGCAAACTTACATTTTCAGCGGAACAAGGTTCTCAGTGAGACCGATTATCCGTTGATGCAGAGAACAACGGATTCAAACTCAAATTTCTGTTCACTAGCGATATCAAAGCAATCAATCATTCCAATACCGACGGCATTAGAGCTATATCTTGTAATTGACTGAACAAAGCGTTGATCTCGGTCAACAAGCCAAGTTGGGTGCATTTGTCCAGCAAATGAATGAGAACCTCCGTCAAGCACACCTTCTACTAACACTTCAAGCTCCACTAGCTAATTGTTCTTCCAACATCGTCTCGTAAAATGCGTCACGCATCACGTTGATAACCAGTAGTTCGTTGCAGGTTTTGGCCTGCTCTTCCAGCACATCCAAGCCTTGTGATATCGTCAGTTGTTGACACGTCAGGCTTTCCAGTTTGCCAACCATCTCTCGCAAAGTCATTGACATCCTAACCTCCTTGTTCGGTTTACGTCAGGGACCCGGGAAATCGTGCATCTAAAGATCGAACCACGGGCTTGTTTTCGATCATTTTTTCTACTTCCTGCAGAGGGTGTGCCAAAAATAGGAAATCTACTTGTGCTGAATTTTAGGCCAGTAAGTCGAGAAGTTAAAACTGGGAGAATGGCTGCCGACATGACAGTTCACACAGACTTGTCGGGCATCTAGTGGTGGGTGGTTCAGTGGATTCTTGATGTGTTCTTGGGCAGATCCATGACAGTTTTCACACTGAACATTAGCAAGTTGAGGTGTGAGTTGATTGCTGAGAAAGCCTCTCTTTTGGAACCCAACAACATGGCACTGCAAGCACTCAGGATCAAAGTCCTTACCCACTCTTGTCAGGGTGGCTAACGCACGGCTGTGTCGACTGGATTCCCAATTTTGATGAGCTTGAGTATGGCAGGTGGTACAAGCTGCAGCTCCAACAAATTGTGTTTCCTGTTGCAGCTGCTGCATCCGCTTCAATCCACTTAGGAATAATTGTTTGACCTCTTGATCATAGTTTGTGAACAGTGGTGTGAGGGGTTCCCAATCAGCAGTATCCAGACGGAGCCAGCGAATATCTAACTGATCACTTGAAGAGAAGCCATGATAGAGTCCCTGCCCTTTGGTGGGTATCATCTGCAAGGGCTGAACTGCTGTTGTAAATGTTGTGACCTGATTCAACTCATCATCGTTGGTGCTACCAACAAGAATTCGATCGAACCAATCGCTCTGCAGAAATCTATCTGCTTCTAAAGATGTACCTCGGAAGAGCAGCAATCGCTTGGTTCCTGGTTTGCTCTGGGATTGCCACTGTTGAATCAGTGCATCACTGACCGGAACAACGTTAGGTAGATCGTTTTCGTTCTGGTAGAGCAAATTGGGTGTGACGTAGCCCCAGATCTCCCAACGCTCTCCACCAATGTCCAGACTGATGACCTGGGACCAAGGTAAATCAATAGTGTTGCTGAGCAAATAGGGCAAGGAAGTATCCCAGGTTACTTGACCATAGTTCCATTCGTGAGGTCCTGGAAGAATAGCAGCTGGTTTTAGTAGTTTCAGTGCCTGTTGAATCAAGTCTAATTTCAGCTTTCCCTGAGCAGAGGGCTCGGGAAAATTATTGCCCAAATCCAGATACAGCAAATTTGAGTGTTCTGAGCGCCAATTACTCAGTGCAGTCCCTCGACGCTGGAGTCCACCCATATCTCCTTCCTCTGCACAGCCACAAGGCTTGATCTCACCACGCAAATCGCCAGAGACCACTAGATAGGGTGCAGCATGTACCAGAGTTGCTCCAAGTAGAAAGGCTCCGAATAGACCAAGCAGGAAGCGGGTACCTCTAAGAGAAAGCGAAGAGACGCTGAGCATTTTCATTGGTTTCTGCTGCAAGTTGTTCAATGGGGATCTCTAGCCAGTCTGCGAGAAAGCTGGCTACAATGGGAATACGAGAAGGATCGTTGGGTTTACCTCGATGGGGAATAGGGCTGAGAAAAGGAGAATCTGTTTCTAAAATCAGATGACTCAAGGGGACTTGCTTCAGAGTGTCTCGCAACTCTTGGGCATTTCGAAAGGTGACGATGCCATTGACTCCCAGCAGCCAACCCATTTCTACCAACTGATGAGCCATCTTGGCAGAACTGGTGAAACTGTGAGCCACTCCACCGCGACTGGGAGGGTACTTGTGCAGAAGCTCTATGGTGTCATCTTCTGCTTCACGACTATGAAGGACAATCGGAAGTTGCAGTTCTTCAGCAAGCTGTAATTGGGCGGTAAAGGCAGCTTGTTGAACCTCTTTCTCTGCATACATGTAGTGGTAATCGAGGCCAGTTTCTCCGACAGCAACAATTTCTGTCCGATTGGCAAGGCCACGAATTTGCTCTGCTATAGTATCGTTGTATTGACCGGCATCGTGCGGGTGGATGCCCAGAGCTCCATAGACCTCCTCATGATTTGCTGCTGTCTCAGCCGCAAAGCTGATTGATTCTGAATCTACTGAGATCGTCAACAATTTGTTCACTTGGGCGGCCTTAGCTTGTGTAAGGGCGTCTGGTAAAGAAAGTGCGAGCTTGTCCAGGTGGCAATGGGTATCGATAAAACTTGTCATCACAGGGAAGATCACTAGGATGGAAATTTTTAGTCAAATGGGCTTTTCACGTTACAAAGATCATCTTCACATGGTCAATGCAAAACGGACCGCAATCTTCAGTGTCATCTTGATGCTGGGTACCAGCGGCTGCTATCAAACGCATCTCTATTTGGAAGCCAGTGAGCAACCTCCTGAGCCTGATGCCGTGGTACGCCAGATCAGTACCTTGTTTGCGACGACCGAATTGGAAGAAGCGCGTGCCCTGCGCACTGTCTGTCCGGGTGGAGTCTCCCAGACGGAAGTGAAACAGACAGCCGCAGATGGAGCCTTTCACTATCTGACGCTCGGGATGTATAGTCCCCAAACGGTTCGAGTTTGGTGCCAGCGACCGCGCTGAGTGCATTCTTGCCGTGCCAGCTTGGTGTCCTTGACCCGCCTCAGGACTCCCTCCATCACCAAAAGTGAATCGTTCAGGAGATCGGAATGCCGCCCCAAGCTCCAACGCAAGAACTCTGTGATCGACTCGGCTATCAGTTCAGCAGACCTGAACTGCTGAAGCAGGCACTAACTCATAAATCTTGTGTTCACGATGGCAACGCCAGGAGCCCTCAACAGAACAATGAACGCTTTGAATTTTTGGGAGATGCGGTACTAGATCTGCTGATCAGTGAATTGCTGATGGATCGATTCCCAGAGTTGTCGGAAGGTGGTCTTTCGAAATTGCGTGCTTCTCTGGTGAACGAGAGTGGGTTACGCCGGATTGCAAACTCGCTGGAGCTCGGCCAGTTTCTACTGATGGGCAAAGGTGAAGAAATGACGGGCGGGCGTGAGAAAGCATCACTGTTGGCAGATGCCGTCGAAGCACTTTTTGCTGCGATCTATTTGGATAGCCGAGAACAGCGGGGACTGCAAGAGGTGACGCGAATCGTCCACAAACTCTTCAGCAGTGTGTTGCCGGGTCGGGTCGAAGATGTTGCTGTGAGGGATTTTAAGTCAGAATTACAGGAATATGTCCAGAAGCACTTTGGTGTACTGGTTACTTATGAGTTGATGCACCAGACCGGACCCGATCATCAGAAAGAGTTCGAGATGGCAGCCTTGGTAGAACAGAAAGTATATGGTCGTGGAACAGGTAAAAGCAAAAAGCAAGCGGGTCAGCGAGCGGCCCAGCAAGCGCTCGAAACCCTCGTTGACCAAGCGTCCTCCGCAAGCTAGAAGCATGACGAGTCTTCCTCTAGTAGTTGAGAATGCTGCGGTTAGAATTCAGAAAGTGATGGCCCAGGCTGGTATCGCTTCCAGAAGGGCTGCAGAGAAGATGATTCTTGAGGGCATAGTTAGCCTCAACGGTCAAACAGTCGCGGAGTTGGGTCAACGAATGGTCCCAGGTCGGGACCATTTGGTGGTTGACGGAAAGAAGGTTCGTCTTCCAGAAGTCGGACAGCGCAAGGTGTACGCACTCTACAAGCCCAAGAATTGCATCACATCTCTGAGCGATCCGGAAGGTCGGCGAACGATCGTTGATTACTTCCCCCGCAAGTCGCAGCGCCTTTTCCCGGTGGGTCGTCTGGATTACGACGCAGAAGGATTGCTGCTACTTACAAACGATGGTGAATTTGCTCACTGCATCATGCATCCGCGCTTCAAGATCGCTAAGAGTTATTTCGTGAAGGTACGCGGTCTGATCCAATTTTCAGAGATGGAACCATTGCGTCGCGGACCTGTGATTGATGGACGCTCTCACATGCCGGTCCAGAGCAAAATTCTTCATCAGCGTAATGGCAAAACCTGGCTGGAAGTGATTCTTCACGAAGGCACAAACCAGCAAATTAAGAAAATGTTCCTCGGATTGGGCTATTCGGTGCTCAAGATTAAGCGCTTTCGGATTGGCAGTATTGATCTGGGGACCTTACGACCTGGAGAACATCGTATTCTCTCCAAGGAAGAACGCCAGCAACTGCTCGATCTTGCTGGTAATCCTGGTTAGTGAATCACACAATTCGCCTCTTCTCTATCTTGATTGTAAACTGACGTGGCAAAAAAGAAGGAACTTTACAAATTAGCAGTTGTTGATGACCGGTTGCTGTTGCGTGTTCCACCACAGCTGGTTGGGGCTGAAGTCGCCAATTTGGACGATATCCAGCGTGAGTTGCACGTTATGGATGTGCCCTATCTACCGGAACGCCTACTGGAAATTTACGAACGGAGCACAGGAAACTTCGAGGAACTCAGTGACCTGACAAGTGGCAAATTTTTGATGCAGGTGGAAATCAGTCATGATGAGCAGAGTGCATTTCTAAATTTGATTCCACCAGCTGTGGACGATGCAACTGTCACGATTGAGGAGGTCGAGCATTTTCTGGAGCAGCATGACGTAGTGCAAGGCCTCAATACGGCATCTGTACAGAAGATGATTGATGAGAAGAACTACTATGATTTCATCTGTGTAGCTCAGGGTGGCCGAGCTCGCAACGGTACAAACGGAACCCCAGAACTGACTTTCATGGATCGCTCAGGTTATGACGATCTCTCGGGGATTGATCTGCGTACCGTGCCGATGATGCAGAAGGTCGAGGCTGGGCAAGTCCTGTCACGCGTATACGCACCGACCGATGGTGATGATGGATACTCTGTCAAGGGACGGGCGATCAGTGCCGTTCCAGGACGTATCTGCCAATTGGTGCCTGGACAGAATGCACGCTATGGTACGGCACGTAACGAAATTGTGGCTGATAAGGATGGAGTGGTCTGCTACCACAATGGTGCCCTCCATGTTCACGACCTCAAGACAGTCGACAATATCCATGCGGGTGTTGTTCGATTTGACGGGGTCTTGCAGGTCAAGGGTAACATTGGAGACAGTTGCCGTGTGGAAGCCTTCCGTATTGAGGTCAGCGGCTCTATTGGACAGTCAGTGGTGCGGGCGACCAGTGACATTCATGTACAGCAGAATGTTTTGAAAGGAACAATTCAAGCGGGAGGTTCCTTTAGCGCTAATGAGTTGATGGAGGCTACTGTCACAACTGGAGAGCACCTGTTTGTGCTGGGGAATATCACGGATTCGACTGTAAGTGGTGGGGAGTGTGTGCGCATCCTGAACAAGGACGGAGACGTTGCTGGAAGTAAGATTGAAGGGGGATACGTGGTCTTGGTTCCAAGTGTTGGAGCTCAGGAAGGAGCTAAGAAATCAACCTTGGAGGTTGGCATTTCACTGAGTGAGCGGAAGCGGATCCGAGAACGTGAAGATGAACTCAAATCACTGGTTGCGGACTTCAGTAAAGAACGTGAGGAAGTGGATGCGATCGTGCGTCGTTGGGGTAAAGGGAAGCCTGCTGGAAATGATGAGAAAGACCTGGCTCCTCTTGGAGAGGAAATAGCCCAAAAGGTGAGCAAGACTCATCGCTACATGCGAGAGATCAGAGGCTTCAAGCGGATTAGCGATATCAGTGAGCAAATGGATGGAGGTGCAGTCATTCTGACAGGCAAAGCTATCGCTGGAACATCAATCTTTGTACGCCGAACAAGATTCAATCTGGTTAGTGATGCAGAAGGGATGGCCTATCAGTTTTCTCAGAATGGCGTGCAGACACGGCCCTACGAAACAGTTCTGGAACTTTACCAGAAGTACTTGATCGACTTGCCGGAGGAGTGAGCCATGGCGGATATCAACCGAGATGAAATTGAACGCCGAATCCGTCGTCGGGAACCCCTGCGTGATCTGAACCTGAGTAGCCTAAAGCTGGATGGGATGTCTCTGGCAGGTGGTGTGTTTCGACGATGCCGCTTCAACGACACCACTTTTTTGAGCACTGTACTAGACGCAGTTCGTTTTGAGGCTTGTATCCTCGGGGGTTGCGATATGCGTGGGGCGAGCATGCGTGAAGCTGCGCTGGAGAACTGTGATCTGGACGGTACCAATCTTCAGAATTCCAGTTTGGGTGAGACGAGTTTCCGTTCTTCATCACTGGTGCGTACCGACTTCAGCGGCGCCAGGATGGAACGAGTGATTCTGATTGAGGTGAATGCTGAGTTAGCGAGCTTTTCCCAAGCTCGGCTGAACGGAGCCTATCTGATGCGGGGCAAATTCCTACTCTGTGACTTCTCATTGGTGGAAGCCGAAGGACTGATGGCTACCAAGGCAGACTTCACGGGTTCCTTAATGACAGCAGCATCTTTGGAGCAGGCAGTGCTTGCTAATTCCTCATTCAGCTTCTGTGATCTAACAGTTGTCTCAGCCAATAGAGCGATGCTCAAGGGTAGCAATTTCTACAAGGCAAAGCTGTTTCAAGCACAATTCAACGAAGCCAATCTGGAAGATGCGTTGATCTGCGGTGTGAATGGTAAGGAAGCAGTATTTACGAATGCTAAGCTCAACAAAGCCAGCTTTCTGCAATCAGATTTGCAGGGCAGTAACTTGACCGGTGCCGAGACACAGGGGACTCTGATGAAGGGAGCCAACCTGGAGGGAGTGACTCAATGAAACGGTTGCTAGGATGGTTGGCGCTCACCCTTCTTTGCATTGGTACGGCTCATGCGGAGTATCGGGCCTACGAACTAGAGATTTTTGATCGTATCAATGATCGTTCTCGGGTTGTCATTACTTCGTTTTCACCAAGTGATTTTATTCAGGTGAATGGAGGTCCCCAGCGGATTGGCGTGATCATTCGGGCTTCTTGGATCTGTTATGGAGATACCTCCAATGGAGAGCCAGTTTGTCCAATGCCCAAACCGATCAATCCTCGCTTTCAAGAAGGAGAGCGTGTACAGATCAATCTTCCCAAACACTTGACACATGATTGGGTTGGATTAGTTGAAAATAGCTTCTTTCGACCAGAATTGCGCAGCAACGTCTATGGCATCCGCTTTCCGGAGAAAGCTGGGCTATACACTCGCTACTACGAATCCAATCTTCAAAAAGCTCCCTAAAACTCTGTCCTAAAACAAACCATGAAAGCCGACTTGCTGGCAGCCAGCCTGATGACCGCAATCAAGACGCCTTACTGTTCTGATGGATCAATCGACCTAGCTACCTATGACTTTCTGCTGCAGGAACAGATCAAACGCGGTGTTGAGGGGATTGTAGTTGGTGGTACTACTGGAGAAGGCCACTTGATGCATTGGGAAGAGCACCTGATGTTGATTGCTCACACCGTTCATTTTTTCGGAGATCGGCTGAAGGTGATTGGCAATACCGGAAGCAACAACACGCGGGAAGCACTCAAGGCCACCGAATACGGCTTTGCTTCAGGGATGCACGCTTCACTGCAGATCAACCCCTATTACGGCAAGACCTCCCCAACAGGGCTAAAAGAGCACTTTCAGCGGGTGTTGGGGTTGGGCCCCGCCATCATCTACAACGTACCCTCTCGCACTGGACAAGACCTGCCTCCAGAGCTGATTCGTGAATTGGCTAAACATTCGAACTTGTTGGGTGTTAAGGAATGCGCAGGGAATGACCGAATTGCAGCCTATGAAAAAGAAGGAATCGCTTGCTGGTCAGGTAATGACGATCAGGCATGGGAAGCTCGACACCGTTGTGGTGGACATGGTGTGATTTCTGTCACCGCCAACGTAGTGCCTGGCTTGATGCGCCGCTTGATGGATGAGCCAGACTCAACCCTGGCTGACCGATTGGGACCTTTGATGAACTGGCTGTTTGTCCATCCTAATCCGATCGGAGTCAACACGGCTCTGGCAATGACTGGTGCTACCAAACCGGTCTTTCGACTACCTTATGTCCCGTTGGACACCGAACTCCGCCAGACTGGAATGGATTTGCTGCAGCAGTTTGAGTCTGGTGATTTGGTTGGTCCCTCCCTCGAATTACTGCGTGACGAAGACTTCCAACTTGTCGCCTGAGTCCCCTAGAACTTACTAGTACGAGCTAACTCGTCACGAGAAAGTAGGATGCGCCACAAAGCCCGTGAGATCGCCCTGCAAGGCCTTTATCAGCTGGAAATCCACAAGACCACAGAACTAAATCTAATTGATGCCTTCCTCGCCAGAACTCGTCAGGATGAATGGGAACACTTCCGTAGTCGTCTCAAGGAAGACAAGTCCGCGACGGAACAAATGGATGCGAAGCACCAGGAGTTCGGCAAGAAGCTACAGGAAACTCTTGAATTCGCTCGTAACCTGATACAGGGTGCTTCCCTCCATCGCAAGAAACTGGATCGTGTGATCAAGCACAATCTAGAGAGCTGGAAATTAGGCCGTCTCTCTGTGCTGACTCGTAACGTCCTTCGACTGGCAGTGTACGAGATGCTTTTTCAGGCGAACGAAGTGCCACACCGGGTTGTGATCAATGAGGCATTGGAATTGACAGACTCTTTCATTGATGAAAAGACTAAGAGCTTTGTTAACAGCGTTCTCCAGAAAGTCTACGATCGGCAGCGCCAGCCTCAGGTCGACTCCACTCAAACACCTCCCATAGAAACCACACTGGAATCCGCAGAACCAAACTCCTGAACTCTGCATGCTGTCTGAATTTTCTGCTCTGCGCACGGATCTCTACCAAATCACCATGGCTTACGGCTACTGGAAGAGTGGCCTGCAAAATCGAGAAGGCGTCTTCCATATGGTTTTTCGTACCGCTCCTTTCAAGGGTGGGTTCACGATTGCCTGTGGCTTGGAGGATGTGGGGCATTATCTTAGAGATTTTCGCTTCACCGACTCCGACCTAGCCTATCTGGCAACTCTAGAGGGCAGTGATGGCAAGCCGTTGTTTGCAAAGCCGTTTCTGAAGTACCTTGAGGAGATGGAACTGGTCTGTGATCTGGATGCGGTTCCCGAGGGAACGGTGGTCTTCCCGTATGAGCCCTTGTTGCGTGTTCAGGGTCCGTTGATTCAGTGTCAGTTGCTGGAATCCCACATTCTCAATGTCGTCAATTTCCAGACACTGATTGCTACAAAGGCTGCTCGTATCTGTATTGCGACAAAGGGCAAGCCTGTGCTGGAGTTTGGACTACGCCGCGCACAAGGATCGGATGGTGCCCTGGCTGCCAGTCGAGCAGCCTATGTCGGTGGCTGTGTGGCGACATCGAATGTTCTCGCCGGAAAACATTACGGGATCCCAGTCCGAGGCACGATGGGGCACAGTTGGGTGATGTCCTTCGACAATGAACGTGAAGCCTTTGCGACCTACGCTAAGGTGATGCCCAATAACACAGTGTTGCTAGTCGATACCTATTCAACGCTGCGAGGAGTTCAGAATGCAATTGAAGTTGGGCGAGAACTACGAGCGCAAGGCCATGAATTGGCTGGAATTCGACTAGATTCAGGAGACCTGGCCTACCTCAGTGTGGAAGCTCGGCGAATGCTTGATGAGAACGGTTTTCAGGAAACGAAGATACTAGCCAGTAACGACTTGGATGAATTTGTTGTGGATTCTCTGCAACTCCAACAAGCTCAGATTGATGCTTGGGGAATCGGCACTAAGCTTGTTACCGCTTATGATCAGCCGGCGCTTGATGGTGTCTACAAGATGGGAGCAATTCGAGATCCAGGTAAAGACTGGCAGTACAAGATCAAGATTGCTGAGCAATCGAACAAACTGACCACTCCGGGTATTCAGCAAGTCAGAAGATATCGACAGAACGGCCACTACGCTGCTGATATGATCTACGATGTGCAGCAAGGATTCGACATCCCCTGTACAATGGTGGATCCCTTCGACATCACCCGCCAGCGACATTTTGAGTCTGAAGCAAACTGGGAAGACCTATTGCAGCCAGTATTCCGGCAAGGGAAAGCTGTCCAGGAGCTGCCATTCTTGAACAGTATCCGTGAGCGAGTACAGTCACAGCTGAATGGTTTCCATAACGCTGTACTGCGTACGGTCAATCCCCATGAATATCCTGTGGGCATGGAGCGTGGGCTCTTCGACTTACGCACTCGTCTGGTCCTGGAGGTCCGTAACCAGTCACGTCATGCGAACTGAAAATGGTTGAACTATGCCTCCTGCTCCGTTGGGTTCAACGGTGCCACGAATATCAGTTGAATCAATTTCGACCTTTCTATGTTGCCGGATACAAGGTCGGTTGGATTCGTCCAGAAGATCTCCCGCTGTTCGAACGGTCACCAGAACTCTTTGCGGTTGAATCAGAGCATGTCGCGTTGCTGGGCGAACCATCATCACCGAAAGAAAGATCGGCTCAGCTGGATGCAGTTCTGCGACAATGGCGCGATCAAGGATACATCACCGGTTGGCGGGATGAGCATTACCTGATTAGCAATGATAAGCAAACTCCCCTGTTCAGTGTGGAGCGAAGTGCAACAGCTTTACTGGGAGTACTGAACCTTGGTGTTCATCTCAATGGCTTTGTGAAGCGTACTGATGGAATCTGGCTTTGGATGGCTCGAAGGGCGAGGAACCGACCACGCTATCCTGGTAAGTTGGATCAAATGGTTGCTGGAGGGATGACTGCCTACCAGAGCCCTCAGCAGGTCATGAAGCGAGAATGCCAAGAAGAAGCTGGAGTCCCAATGACACTGGCAGAGACGCTAAAATCTGTAGGACTAGTGACGCTATGCCATCACAACTCCAAGGGACAGTTGAGGCGTGAAATCCTCTACACCTACGATTTGGAACTTCCAGAAACTTTTCAACCCTGTAATCAGGACGGAGAAGTGGAAGAATTCCAACTGATGCCGATCGCTGAGGTGGTGCGTCTGGTAGCAGAAACAGATGAAATCAAGGCCAACTGCAACCTGGTAGTCTTGGACTTTCTAGTGCGACATGGTGTCCTTCATGCGGATCAAGCCTACTATGCTGAATTAGTCGAGGGACTGCGCCGTAGCCCTACTCCAGCTTGAACCAAGATCTTCTTCCTCATTGGCTGGGAGTCTTTCCTCTTGCGTCCCGCCGAACTCACAGGTCACAATAGCTTTTATTTTCTCTAACCAATCTTTCGAGAATTGCCATGCTTGTCGACCAAACGATTGCTAAAGTGCTGGAACATGGTCTCCACCAAGGAGCCGACTTTGCCGAAGTATTCATCGAGGACTCAGTTTCCCGTTCATTGGATCTGCTGGATCGTAAGATCGATCAGATCAATTCGGGGAATTCGTATGGCATCGGAATTCGCCTATTGTTTGGTCACGAGTCCTGCTATGGCTACAGCTCTGATCCAGATCCGGCCGGTCTGCTGCAATTGACAGAAAATCTGGCGCGCTCTAAGCGTGGAGAAGGACGGGTCACTCCAAAAGATTTGCGACGGGCTCCGGTCAACGACCAGCACCGAATTCGACTGAGCCCTGAAAAAGTAGGCAAGATGGATAGGGTCGAGTTGCTCCGCAGCTTGGATCAGCTGACACGCAGCCATGGAGAAGCGATTCGGCAGGTCAGTGCTTCGATTCTTGAGAAGAAGCGTTCAATGTTGATCGCCAACAGTGAGGGCCTATTCCGAGAAGACAGCCGACAATATATGCGAGTTCGCTTGTCTGCGATTGCGGATACTGGAGATGGACCCCAGGGTGGTGCTGAGTCACCAGGAGTGCTGGGAGGCTATGAATTTCTGGAAGAAGTCGATCTGGAGAAGCTTGCCCGAGAAGCAGCCGAGACAGCACTGCGCATGGCAGGTGCAGGTTACATCGATGGGGGTGTCATGCCGGTTGTAATGGGCAATGGGTTTGGTGGTGTGATCTTCCATGAAGCTTGCGGGCATCCGCTAGAAACAGAAGCCATTCGTAAGAATGCATCACCGTTCACGGGTAAACTAGGCCAGTCAATTGCCAGTCCAGTGTTGACAGCTGTGGACGATGGCACGATTGCCAACGCCTGGGGTTCGCTAAATATTGATGATGAAGGCAACGAAGCGCAGCGAACGGTGTTGATCAAGGATGGGGTGCTTCAGCAGTACCTCAGTGATCGAGTGGGGGCAGCCCAGGTAGGGGTCCCTCAAACGGGTTCTTCGAGGCGAGAATCTTACAAGTATGCGCCGGTTTCCCGAATGCGGAATACCTACATTGACAAGGGACCAGACAAGATTGAGGACATTATCCGCTCCGTCGATCACGGACTTTATGCCAAGAAACTGGGTGGTGGTTCTGTCGATCCGGGAACAGGTGAATTCAACTTTGCAGTGCAGGAAGGCTACATCATCCGCAAGGGAAAGGTAGCAGAGCCAGTGCGTGGAGCAACCTTGATTGGCAAGGGCTACGAAGTTCTCCCCAAGATTTCGATGATTGCTGATGATCTGAAGTTGGCCGCGGGTATTTGTGGTGCTTCTAGTGGGATGGTTCCGACCACAGTTGGTCAGCCTACCCTCAAGATCGACTCGATCCTTGTAGGAGGGCGCTGATGCAACCGGAAGCGGCCATTGAACATGTTCTGGGCCTTGCTCGGCAAAGTGGATTGGCAGAAGTAGATGTTCTCGTGGAGCGCGGAGAATCACTGGGCTTGAAGATCCGTGATGCAAAGGTGGAGAAGGTCGATCAATCGACAAGCTTGGGCCTGGGTGTGCGAGTCTTGCTCGACGGGCGGACAGGGCTAGCCTACACTGAACGTTTAGAAGCATCAGCGCTACGTCGTGTGCTAGATGAAGCACTGGAAAATGCAGAATTACAGGATCAGTTAGAAGTGAACTTGCCGGATCCTGCAGAGGATGTTCCTGCAGCAGAGGCCCTGCAGCTTTACAACCCAGAGTTGGAGCAACTGAGCTTTGAAGAGTTGGCTGAGGTAGGTTTGGAGATCGAAGCTACCGCCAAGCAAACGGACCAACGGGTGTTTACGCTTCCCTATCTGGGAGTGTCTCGGGAATCAGGTGAATGGATTCTTGGAACCTCCAAGGGGACGCACTATCGACAACGAGCCAACAGCGCAACAACCTACTGTGGGGCCTTGCTACAGGAGGGAGAGTCTCGCAAAACAGGTTTCTGGTTTTGGCAGATGCGAGACTGGAACCGTGCAGCGGCAGCGGCCATTGGCCCAAAAGCCGTGAAGGAGGGAACTTCTCTGTTGGGAGCCAAGAGCATTCAGAACTGCAAGATGCCAGTGATTCTGGATGAGTACTGTGCTCCTCAATTGCTGGGCATGTTCTTTCGAGCCTTTCATGCAGATGCTGCACAGAAGGGTACTTCTCGATTGGTAGGACGCCTTGGAGAGAAAATCGCTGGAGAGAACGTCACCTTGTATGATGATCCACATATTCCTGGAGCGCGTGGTTCCTCTCACCTCGATTCGGAGGGAGTGTTGACTCAGAAGCTCTCACTCGTGGAGCAGGGAGTTTTTGAAAACTTTCTCTACCATGTGGAGTCGGCAAGTAAGGAGCAGCGAACGTCCACTGGTCACGCGCGGCGTAGCTACAATAGCGGTATCGGGACGGGTTCACACAATTTGGTGATGGAGAAGGGAAGCTACTCTCTGGAGGAACTCTGCCAACAGCCTGAACGAGCTCTGTTGGTGACCAGCTTGGAAGGAGCAGCTGGTTGCAACTCTATCAGTGGTGATATTTCTATTGGTGTGCAGGGCTTCCTGCTGGAAAAGGGCGAGAGAGTAAAACCCGTGGACAGTATCACGGTTGCTGGAAATTTCTTTGATCTACTCAGCCAAATTCAAGGTTTGGGCAACTGCTACCAGCCTTACCTCAGCAAGGTCTTCGTACCACCAATGCTATTGGACGGACTCGCCATCTCTGGCTGAGAAGTCCTCCCATTCCTTGTATGGAACTTCTCTGCTTCTTTGAGAAGTTCCCCGTTCCCATTTTCTAGTAATTTCGCACGATTCTTCTTGAGAAATGCTGGCGTGATCCTTAGTTGCGCAGATTTGGATCAATTGGGGTTAAATCCAGCGGGAAGACCAGGCGAATCATCGCCCCTCCCTCTTGCAGATTAGTGAAGTGCAGCACTGCTCCATGCCGTTCCAGCAGGTTGTTTAGGGAATAGAGACCAAAGCCGTTTCCACTTGCCTTGGGCGAGGTGACGGACTGCTTACCGAGTTGGTCCATTGTGTCTACTGGAATACCAGTCCCATTGTCATAGATACTGATACGCAGGAAAGGACGATCCTGTTGGAAGTATTCTCCAACTTCGATACGGATGGATGAGGAAGCGGGCTGAGTCTGACGAATGGAATCTGCAGCATTTTGGATGCAGTTTTCAAGAAAACTGCTGATCAGGCTGCGGGAAAAATAGACTTCTTCCACGTTGGTGAAGTAGTCCAGCCGTAATGGAATCTGCTCCTGGGACTGGTAAAGAGGAAGTTGCTCTTTCAATAATTTCTTGAGGTTGAAGGATCCCAATTGGCCGGAGCGGCAGGCCTGCATCACCTCTCTCAGCGTTGCTGCACACTTGTCGACGGAAGCTTCAATCTGCAGTAGTTGAGGGTTAGGATCCTGGTCAGGAAGTAGCCGCAAAAACTCTGCAGAGATGCGGATTGCACCAAGGTAGCGGTTGATTTCATGGCTGATGTGACCCAATGCGTCTGCAATCTCTAGCTTGGAACGCATTTGCAGTCGTTCCTCTAATTGATCAAGTTGCCGCTTACGAGATTCCTGGATGGCTACCGTCATCTCATGAATTGCCTGGTAGAGTTGATCCAATTCCTGGGATTGCTGCTCACGTAGAGGAACCTGATGATCGTTTTCCACAAATGCCCGCACATCCCCCAATAATTGGTTGGTTGGCCCTGTGATGGTTTTCTCAAGAACCAGCTTTACACCAAGATAAAGAATGAGTCCCATCATCAGAAAGACGAGCATGGCAACCGTAGTGGTGTTGATAGCGATTGCTTCAAGTCGCTTGATGTCATAAAAGAGATTCAGATAGAAATCGTGGGTGGTGGGTACAGGTAGACTGTGAATTCGGAAACCATCTGAAGTATCTGTTGTCAACGGCTCCATAGTAGGGCGTACGAGATCAGCAGAGACGTGGAGTACCTGTGATGGCTGCTCCCACTCTTGCAGATCAAGCTTTTTGGCAATCAGTAATTGGCCATAAGGCAGACCCTTTCGGTCCTGCAGGATATGGTGTGCAAGCAGGAAAGCTTGTTGAGAATCTTCGCTGGACTTTAGCAGTGTTCCAGCCTCTTCACAAAGATTGGGTAGTACTGGGAACTCTCCGGTACTGCTGTAGGAAGTCCGAAGTTGACAAGTATTATCGAAAAACCAAAGAAATCCTGGAGATTCCTTCAGCTTTGCAAACATCGCTTTCAAGACAGAGCGGTTGCGGTCTGGATCTTCGGCCGTGACTTCCAGTAGGAAATTGTAGGTGTTGACGATGCCCTGTGTTTCATAAGTAAATTCGTTGAGTTGGTTCTGTAGGAAAATCTGGGCAAGTAGTTGATCCTGCCTAAGGTTCTGCTGAAAATTCTCCTCAGCGATGTCCTCCATGTAGTGGTAGAGACCGCATCCAAACAGCATTCCAGTGCCAATGAAGAGTATCCAGATCGATAAGCTGAGCTGTCGATTCAGCGGTTGGTGTCGGAGTTTTTCAAGCAAGCTGGGCATCGAATTCGTCAGTCAGGATTACAAAATAATAATAATCACAATAAATTGACACTTAGATACTTTAGTATAGTTTGCAGTGTTCGACAACAACTCTGAGAAAATCATGAGTAAAATCTTTTGGTGTTTGCTGCTTTGGCCTTGTGTGCTCTGGGCCGATGAAGTGGCATCGCCATTCGCTAAACTACAATGGAGTGGCTGGGTTTCCAAGGCTTGGATGCAGACTGATCCTGAGCCTTTGCGTCTGCCGCAGCAGGAGGATGACGGCTGGGAAGCTGCGCTACGCCTGGATTGGGTCATGCAGCCGTGGCTTGCCTTCCGAGCCCTTTATGCCTACCGTCCTTACCTCAATGATGGCCCGGACAGCGAATTTGAGTTTTTGCTGCTGGATGCAAACACCTACCTTGGTAAGAGTATCGTCGGTACTCGCTTTGGTCGCCTACAGCTACCCTATGGCTTTTACAACATGCAGCGCTTGAATCCTGCGGATCGACTTGGCATTCATCACGCCCAGCCGATGCAGATCTATTGGGGACAGAATGCGGCTATCTTCGATCGAGGTGATGGTTGGATGACTTACTTTTACACACCCAGAAGTTCAAGCTTTCAAGCACAGTTTGAAGCAGGCCGTATTGTTCGCAATGATCCAGAACCTCAGGAAGATTATCTGACCACACTGACCGAATTGGATATGAAACTGGATCGCCAGGAAAACCAATTCGCCTCGGTGGAGTTGGAACTCTGGGAGATGATCCGGATTCGCAAGGATCACCACGAACCCACTCATTTCATTCAAATCCCTTACTCCTATTATCAAAAGTCTGCAGCCCAATCATTACTTCAAAAAAACTGGGAATCGCTCGAGCTTAAGCAGCAGATTGGTGTTGATGATTTTCTGCAGTCTCATCCATGTGGGGTCCCACCAACCGGGGAATTTATTCGGCCCTATGTGATTGACTACGATGGCTTGGAGTTGTGGTTGGAAGGATGGCAGCTGACCTTGGAGCAGTCACGGTTGTACTATAAGTCAGAAGGTACACAGCAAGACTACTATTCCTTTATGCAGTGTGTCACTGCGGCAGCTGATTCAGGCCTTCGCAAGCGACTGGACACACACCATTCTGCTGTGCTGGCTTTGCATATGGAACAACTCACTACTCATGTTGGCTATGGGGATTGGTCTGTTGAGGAAAACAATGAGCAAAGATTTGGGGGTACTCATCGCTTTGGGGGTTTCAAGTACAAGCCCCACCATGATTGGACTCTGAAGTATGAATTCCATGACAAGACGGGCTACTTCGGCCTGCGTTACTCGCAAAACAAAGAAACTTCCGAATCCTCAGAGTGGCGTGAAGAGATGGGGGAGAACTGGCAAGCCCAAGCGATTTCGGTAACCTATGAATTCTGAGGGTCCATGAAAAAGCTGATGGCTCTACTGGGAGCCTGGCTTCTCTTGCTGGGTTCCGCTGAGGCACAAGAAGTCTGGATGGCTTCCAACTCGGTTCCAAATTTTTCACACCAGGAGCTCGTTGCCCTGATAGAGGGACGCACTCGGCAAAGTTTTGACAGTGGTGCCGCGACCCTCGTGGTGTATCTAGAGAATCAAGAAGTCACTCGACGTTTCATCGAAGAGTTTCTACAGTTGAATTACTTCCGGGCGCTTTATCAACTCCGGGAACAGATCAATTCAGGTCGTGCTTCACCCCTGCTGGATGTGCCCGAGAAAGATGATGCTTACATTGCGGTATTTGCTCTCGAACAAGCAATGACCTACAGCGACGATCCCATTCAGCAACTGGCAAAGATTGGACTGCAAATCGTGGAGATGCGTTGATTCCTCATAGAGTCAAGCAGAGTGTTCATCGGAACGCCGAAGCAGGCTAAGCAGGAGGATCAGCACGAAACAGACGAAGGTCAATCCTCCCAGCGCTCTCTGGAAATTTCCGGTCCACTCCGACAATACTCCGAGCCCCAGTGGGCCCAGGACCCCACCAATTTCTGCTGCGGCAAAGAACATTCCTCCTGCTGAGCCAGAGTTTTTCGCACCCACCTCTGGGATTTCCATCAGTACCAGTAACAGGATTGTCATCATTGAACCCTGCGTGATGCCCTTGAGAACCAGGCCTAGCAGCAGGATCCACTCTGTCGAAGACTGAAAGCAAAGTGAGGCTGAACCCGCCAGTAGAAACAGAGCGGTCAGAATGCTCACTCGATAGGGAGGTGTCGCCTTGCGGGGAATCAGCAGTGCCCCCAGTACACCAATCATCGTGGGCAGTGAAGCCCAGATTCCGGCTTTCTCTGAACTCAGACCGCGGGTCATCAGGATCTCGTNCAACCAGTTACTCAGACCGNGGTTGTAAAGAAAAATGCCAATGCTGATCAGTAAAACATACTGCACAGCGCGAATTTGACTTAACTGCAGAAATAGACCCCACTGGGCGGGTCGGGCCTCCTGTAAGCTTTCTTGCTCCAGTTGCCGACTTCCCGGTTCCAGATTAATCACCCACCAGACAACCCCAGACAGCAGCACGATCACTCCGTAACTGAACAGTACGCTGCGCCACTGGTTCTCAAAGAAGGGCATGGCAACGGAGTTCGTCAGCGAGAGAGCAGCAATGGAACCCAATGCTGGCCCTGTTACATACAGACCCATCGCCAGTCCTTTCTGTGGACCCTCAAACCAGAGGCTGATCAGCTTTGGAGCGCCAATTGAGATCAGCGGGCCCCCCAGCCCAAACAGGGCTACTGCGACTAGCAGCATCATATAGTCTTCAGCCTGTGAACGTAACAGCGCAGAGGCTCCCATCAGTAGTGAGGCCATCAGTAGTGAACGCCGCAGACCAAAGCGGTCAATCAGCGCGCCACAAGGTAGAGCAGTCCCAATATAAATGAGTTGCCAGGCACCGAGCACACTCCCCATTGCGGTATAACTCATCGAAAGGTCTTCTGTAATTGGCCGNACCAGTGGAGCAAGCGCTGAAACCGTCAACCCAAAACAGAAATAAATCAACCAAACTCCAAAGAGCATGACCCAGCGATACGTTTGTGAAGGAATAGCAACGGTGGTCATAGAGGCCTGCGTGAGTCTACTCCTTCTGAAGAAAAGGAGTTTGGAGTGAATGGAAAATTACGGAACACGGTTCCAACTCTGAGATCAGGATAATTGCCAGGGAACTAGTAGTGGATGTTGCCTGAGATCAGCAAATTATCTGATTGAACTGTCCCAAGATTATCGGTTTTCTGAAAGCTCGTCATGCAATCATTGAGAGGGTAAGAAGATGGGTTGCTGCTTAGGCAGAGAATACGAGCTGTCGAGGGGTGAATGGCTTGTCTTCGTACTGTGTTTGTTCAGGGTTGAGCATTCCTCTGCTGGGCTTGTCGTATTCTCTACTTGTTAGTTTAGAACCATTACAAAAAAGTTGCTTTGGTAAGAAAGAATTGGCAATAGATTGCCTTTGGAGTATATCTCGCTATTAAAGTGTAAAACCTCTGATCTTAGGGGTTGATCTTAGAACTTGAGAGCAGAATCAAAATACCGACTTGAAAGACTGAGGATCATTGATGGGCTTCCCTAATGTGACCAATTGTTTCACGAAAACAGTCCTTTCAGAGTCGAGGAGTGAGCTGAGAAATCTATGAAAAAGACAAAGACAGGTGATTCGATTCACCTAACCCTTGGTGGGATCATTGAAGCTGATTTGCCAGAACGCCGAACCCGTGTGGAGCGCCGCAAGGTTCATGTGGACTTCTCTGAGGTAGGTATCAAGGAAGATCGCCGTAGGGGTGATCGACGTGGTATTGCCAACCGCCGCCAGCCTACTGATCGCCGAGTTCAAAGCATTCCTGTAGCCAATGAACGCCGCAAAGCCGACCGCCGTGAGTTTGAGCGCACAGAGTTCCCAAGGCTTTCAGTTGATCCGCTCCGCTCGTTACGCTAGCCCTCCTCCTCTCATCATTTCCAGCTGCTGAGGCCACCCATGCTGCGACAGCTGCTGTTACTCTGCCTGTTACTATCAACCCTTCAAGTACAGGCGGAGGACTTTGTTGGTGTGCAGTATGTCCGCGCCTACGACGCCGATACACTCACCGTGAATTTGAAGAACCTACCATCTGTTTTCGGTGAGGAGCTTGGCATTCGGGTGGCGGGCATTGATGCCCCGGAGATTCGGGGCAAGTGTGCTCAGGAAGAACGCTTAGCTCTTCAGGCTCGGGATCGTGTAAGGGCACTGCTGGAGCAGGCCCAACAGATTGATCTCGTGGATGTGGAACGAGATAAGTATTTTCGGGTGGTTGCCAAGGTCAAGGTTGATAGTCGTGATCTCTCAAAGCTATTGCTAGAGGAAGGTCATGCTGTGACTTATGATGGCGGAACCAAGTCAAAGGATTGGTGTGTTCTGGGAACCGAGGAACCTGTACTGGTCTGGAATCCTTGGCTTGCGTGGGCTGTTGCGCAACTCTTTCCGATGTTGCTCAGTGGGCGACTGCTCTTCAATCGGCAGCGGAAAGCCTTGTCGATTGGTGGACGTCTCTACCGAGTCTTGCTGCTGCTAGTGATCTGGAACTTGTTACTGGCTGTGGGCTATCTGATTTGCGGGGAGTGGTGGGTGTTTGGGAAATTGTGAGATAGTTTTCCCGGTGAGGCTGCAGGGCATGATTGTTTTGCCCCACAGTTGAGGAAAGTTTTAGAAGAATGTTGGACCAATTCGACACCAGTCAAGTTGAATCACCCTTTTACCCATGCAGAGCACCACCCTGCATTGGCCACAACAACGCCAGCGAAAAGAACACACTGGCCCCATTCTGCATCTCCACCCTTCCATTGCACACAATTACCGCAGATTGATCCATCCTTATAGAGGGGGCTTGTTGATTCTGTAGCCACATGGACGTACTGCAAGGCTTTGGCTTGTGGATTATCTAACTCCAATTCCTTTCGTGACCGCCAGCATACGCTGACTGGCTCGCAAATTTTGCGNAGGGCGCTAACAGAGCTCCTGTAGCAGCCATTTTCAGGAGGCGTCTTCGAGAATTATCTGGGATGTTTGATGGCATAGTCTGCTCAATGATTGATTAAGTAATGAGTAGTTACACTCGCAACAACGTTATTAGTACAGTTCNTGACTCAACTGTAAANAATTTTTAGTACATAGATTTTTTAGAATAATCAGATTTGTTATTGTTGTTTTGCGGTGGAATATTTTTGTTGGGGCATCCAGCTAGTAAAATTGAAATTGCTGTTAATATCAGCAATGTTTTAATTTCCATTTTAAACTCAAATTCATGATTCAATAAATTCTAACAAAGAAACGCTCTTCTTAAATCTATCATATTATCAATACCTACTNTTCTTTTTTCCTTGCTGATAATCTTCAATAGAGGCTCTGAAATCATCATATTCATCACAGCCCAGCCAACATAATTTATCTAATTTCTCTAAATTGGCCTTCGCTAGGTCTAGATTGCCCACTGTCAGGAAGAGTTCTCCTTGATATTCTAGGGCCCCCAAGTGTTTGGGATTGATCTCAAGTGCTTTTTCATAGTGAACCGCAGAATTTTTCAGGTCATTACTTTTGCGCAACACGTAGCCCATATAATTGTGAGCATCAGCGTTTCCTGGATTTTTTTCTAATTCTTTCCTCAATAGTGGAATAGCAGCACTGTAGTCAGATTTTTTTATATAGCTGACAGCTCGCTGATAATCTCTTGATTTTCGTGATGTAAAGTCATCATCTGAACCACCTGCAGCTTGTANCATCAGCGGTGAAGCACATATCATCAGTAGGATGACAAAGACTAAAGTGAGTTGAAATAGAGTTTTATTATTTCCATTAAAATATGACATTTTCTTTCTTTTTTACTATTGAANTTGAGGTAGCAATTATTGTTGGGAACTTTTCATAGGAATTGAATGAGAGCTGGTTAGAGTTTTAGTGCAATTTTCTTGTTGTGGAGTAAAAGCAAGTAATCTGGTAGCTGGCTCTTACAGTCCACAACTTGCTCAGCAACTAAGACATTTCGAGTTAGAATAACATCCAGCTAGCAGCGCCCATGAATCCAAAACAGATCAAGCCGATGAAGATGGCAGATCGTTTTGCCATTTCCTCAGCGTCATTCAATTCCAAAATGTCTGTCCAATGAATGCCATATGATTTGTGCACACCCTTGTGGGGATTTTTCATGAGATTCTCCAGTTNATCGCTGTATTGATAGTCTGCTGATTGAGGACAACGGTTGACAGACACAGCTTCTTCAAGCTCTTTGCCACGTAGTAAATAAAATTAAAATACTGAAATCATTAATTATTTAATTTTAAGAACAAAAGAAAAGAGATTGTGTGAGAAAATTAATGAGAGATGCAGGCGTTGATAATGATTTTCTCAGGAAACGATGGATCAGTAGGTTTGCCAACCAGCTAGCATTCCATCGGTAGCTCTTTCGATGTGTGGCTACAGCAGTTGTTTTTACCTTCTGTTGCTTTGCAGATATTGAATAATTTGGCTTTGCGAACCTGGAGAAATGATTTCCTTGGTCGAATGTTATCGAGCTAATAGACGAATGGAAGAAAATGTTTGGAAAAGAATTGTTTGTTTTTTAGCTAAGCTGTCACCCATAATTGTAAACCAAGTTTTACCTATCAATTACCAATTCTATATCTAAGGAAAATTCATGTTTTCTGAGACAGTCTTTATCAATCCGAAAATTCGCAAAATAGTCAGCGCAATCGTTGTGTATAGCTCTCTAGCCGCAGCAATTTTGTTCCTTGGGTTTCTGTTGATCTTTTTCGAAAATCCACAGTGAGATAGATTTGGGCTTGCCAGAGTGATCTTGTTAGAATGACAGAGAGACAGATGCTTCTACTTGACCGAGAGCAGCATAGCCGGTAATTTTTCCAGAAAGATTCTTGAGCGATTATTTAGGTGAAAGTCATTTACAGTGAGGAAACATGAGTGTGATCTGCATTGATGAGATTATTGAGAAAGATCAGCAGCGTCAGAAAGTGTTGAAACTAGATGAACTGGAGGAGTTGGACGAGTACGAGCTATGGGATTTGCAGGCTGATGAAATCCTTAACGGCTCTGGTTCGGAGATTCTGTGTTGAGAATAAACTTTCTGCAGATGATGCCTGGTTGAGATTGGACTGGTGATGTCCCATCGTCTAGCCACTGCTTTGCTCTTCACGCTCACCAATCTTGTGATCACCATGCCGCTTCAAGCCACTCCACTGAAAGACCATCTTTGGAAAAACCGTGTGATCATTACCTTCTCTGCATCAGTGAAGGAACCGAAGCGTCTTGCCCTTCAAAAGCAAATGGGAGAGAAAGCCTGTGCATTCACAGACAGAAATCTTGTGCACATAGATCTGCTACAAGGGTCAGAGGACTTTAACGAGATGAGCCAACAATTTGCAGTATCAAGCTCAGGATTTCAGTTACTGCTGCTGGGCAAAGATGGTGGGGTAAAGTTAAGATCGAGTACCGCTTCTTTAGAAGATATTTTCTCCCTGATAGATACGATGCCGATGAGAAGAAGAGAAATGAGAGATGACCAGTGCTGAAGCAGCCCTACTTTCAGTAATCTTGGGTTCAGTGAGTCTTCATTTTTTATTTTTTCGTTTCTTCCACGTTCCTCCATACTGATAGTTTGGGTTGTTTGGCCGCACAACTTCCAGGCAGCCTCTACACACAAAGATCCACTCCTTGCTTGTGGAAATACGCACTCGAAACAGGGTATCCATCTTTTTGAGACACTGATCACAAGATTTCATAGAAAATGCGCCTGCTCAGTCAAGTTCATTCGCTGCAGTAAAACCAACGTCATTGCGTCTTCTCACAGAGAAGTGACTCTAGAGTGCCCTGTATAAATCAGAAAGTACTTTGAACAAGAATCTTAGAGCAAAACCATGCCCGCAGCAGACCCTATGTTTGATGATGAGGTGAAGCAACTGAGCTATGAAATGTTTGGTCACTGGCCGGATTAAGGCTGCCACCTTTCACTTGGCAACACCGAGGTCTTTTCAAGATTCTTGTGCTACACCCAAACATTTTCAACAAATGTGTCAGTCATTCTTTGCTGACCGAAACGCTAGAAAACAAACCCACATTCCTTTTATTTTCCTCATCGATTACGAAATATGGCTAAAGCTCCGTACGGTTCCTGGAAGTCACCCATCAGCACGGATCTGATCGTTGCTGGTTCCATTGGCTTNTCCTCCCCTCAAGCGCTGCAAAATGGTCGTTGCTGGATTGAGTCTCGGCCCCAGGAAGGAGGTCGGTCGGTACTGGTCAAACAGGATCCAGACGGTAAGGTCCATGACATCACACCAACTCCTTTCAACATCAGAACCCGAGTGCATGAGTACGGAGGAGGAGCCTTGCTGATTCATAGAGACAGCATCTACTTCTCCAATTTTTCAGATCAGCAACTGTATCACCAGAGATGGGAAGATCCGGCTCCAACCCAACTCACACATGCTGAGGGCTATCGTTTTGCGAATGGCTGTGTTGATACTCGGCGGAACCGCATGATCTATGTGGTTGAAGACCACAACGTCTCCGGGGAACCCGAAAACCTGATTGGCGCAGTTGATCTGGAAACAGGTGAGCTGACGATGCTTGCCAAGGGGCACGATTTCTATAGCTCTCCAGTGATCAGTCCCGATGGATCAAGGATGGCGTTCATAACTTGGAATCACCCCAACATGCCCTGGGACGAATCGACAATCTGGGTTACTGAACTGGACGAAGCAGGCATGCCCGGAGAAATGATGCTGGTAGCTGGTGGAAAGCAAGGAGAGCAGAAAATCTCTGTCCAACAACCGCAGTTTTCTGCAACTGGGGAGCTCTTTTACATCTCTGATGAGAGTGGTTACTGGAACCTGTATCGAGAGCAGTCCAGACAGAGTGTATGTCCAAGAGAAGCTGAATTTGGTGGTCCTCACTGGGTGTTTGGAATGCACCACTACGAGTTTCTCGATTCAGATAAAATCATCTGTTGCTACAGTGAGAAGAACCTTGATCAACTGGCCTTGCTGAGCCCAGAGACAGGTGAGCTGGAAGATCTGGATCTAACGTATACCTCCATCGGGAATCTTTCTCTTTATAGCAACAGACTCCTTACAGTGGCATCTTCACCTACGCTTTTCCCAGAAATTATCGAAATCGAGCTCTCCACGAAAACGATACAAACCATCAAGACTTCGACGGATTTGGAGCTGGATCAAGCTTACCTCTCTGTCCCAGAAACAATTGAGTTCCCTACTGGGGTAAATGCAGTTGCCCACGGGTTTTACTACCCTCCGATAAACCAAGGTTTTCAGGGCCTGGATGGAGAAACTCCTCCGCTGATCGTGATGCTGCATGGTGGCCCCACTAGTGCTACCCACGCGGTGCTGAGCTTCAAGACGCAGTATTGGACAACGCGTGGGTTTGGAGTGCTCGACCTGAATTATCGGGGATCTACAGGATACGGAAGAGCTTACCAGGATGAGTTAATCCATCAGTGGGGAATCACCGATGTAGAGGACGCTGTTGCTGGAGCGGAGTACTTGGTGCGTCAGCAAAAAGCAGATCCACTGCGCCTTGCCATCCGGGGAGGTAGTGCCGGAGGCTACACCACGCTGGCCGCCTTGACCTTTGCAGACACTTTCAAAGCAGGAGCGAGCCTCTATGGCATTAGTGACTTGGAAATTCTAGCCCAGGAAACTCACAAATTCGAATCNCGCTATCTGGACCAGCTAATCGGCGACTACCCCGAAGAGAAAGAGGTCTACCAGGCCCGTTCACCAATCAATCATCTAGATCAACTTTCGAGCCCCTGCATCTTCTTTCATGGGTTGGAGGATCAAGTCGTGCCGCCCAACCAGGCAGAGATGATGGTCGAAGCACTACGGACGAAGGGGATTCCCGTGGCGTATGTGCCCTTTGAAAAAGAGCAGCATGGCTTCCGAATCGCAAAGAACATCAAGCGTTGCCTGGAGCTTGAGTTGTATTTCTATGCTCGCATTTTTGGTTTTCAACCGGCAGATCCGATCGAACCGATTGTGATTACCAACCTAGAGGAATGAACGAGCTCAACTCGTTGGTTGAGAACATCGGTCGAAATTTGGAAACTATCCCACAGGATGTTGTTTTCCTGGCCATCTATCCCACCATCGTTCAAAGAAAGTCAACTGGCTCGCTGCANAATCTTTCTGGCTTGGGCTCAGTTCATCAAAGGCATTGAGATGGTGTTGATAGTCAGCATCGCCCCTGAGAAACAACAGGTATTTGTAATAGAGCACAAGGTCCGGGCCTTCATCAAAAGTGGATAGCGTTTTTAGGGCGTCTTCCAGCTCATACGCATAGTTTTTTGCTTGGCAATCTCCGCTGAGAGCCATTTGGCAGAGTGCAAACAACTTCAGCACAGGTTGTGGTAGAACGTTGCCAACCCCAGTAATCAATCCAATGGCGCCACATCGAAGTACTCCGTGGCAAACTTGGGTATCGACCCCAACCAGTAGTTCCAACTCTTCCTCTCCACTGGTGATGTGCTCTGCAGCGTAACTCAGNGCCTCGACGCCTCCAAATTCCTTGAATCCAACAAGATGCGGGCAGTCTTTCCGTAAATCAAAAAACAACTCTGCTTTCGTTTCAAATCCATAGTATGGGCTGTTGTAAATAACAGAGGGAAGGTCAACCCCAGCTTCCAAAACTGCAGCCAGATGTGCTCTTTGCGCTGTGGGTGAGGTGCCTCTGGAGAGTACCCTAGGAATGATCATCAACCCTCTTGCTCCACTAGCTTTTGCATGAACAGCATGAGCAACTGCATTCTGAGTATTTTGAGCACCGGTTCCCACGATGACTGGAAGACCAGCGTCGATCAAGGCATTCACTCCATGGCGACGATGCTCCTCAGAAAGTAACGGCCAGTCGCCCATTGATCCACAGTACACCACTGAACTCATTCCTTCTTCCATCAGCTCCTGGCCTTTTCGGACTAGCGCATCAAAATTTGGGATGCCAGATTCGTCGCAGGGAGTCATCAGGGCTGGAATACAACCATAAAATGTGTGTGTTGGCTTCATTGTGCTACTCGGTTTATGAATCTGTATGGGGCATGCTTCGATTTGATTTGAAAGATGCTGGTGTGCTTAGTTCAAGCTAATGCAATACTCTGTAGTATGTTCTCCATTAGGTATCATGAAATGTGATCATCATTTCAAAACTTACAGCCAGAAGACAAAGAAGAATTTGCTCTCAGATTTGTAGCGTGCCTTCTGCTACCTGGACACAATTCCCACCAATCCAGGTGGTGGTTACCACACCATTTTGCTTGCTTGCCCGGGCTCTCAGTTCACTTGGTCTGCCCATTTCAGCTCCCTGAGCGATCCTCCAATCATAATCTCTGTCCACCCCTTCCTCCAGGTGAGCGAGTAATCCAGCCAAGGCACAATTGGCACTCCCTGTTGCAGGATCTTCGNTCACGCNGTCCAACGGAGCGAACATCCGAGTTCGCAGATCAAATTCATCCTCAGAACGCACATAGAGATGCGTCATTGCTACGCCCTGTGCCTGGAGTACTTGAAAAGTGTCTAGATTCGGTCTCACTTTTTCTAGTGCCTCTCGATCCTTCAATTCGACCATTAAGAAAGGCAGACCTACAGAAGCAAGCTGTGGTCTGTGTCTATCCGAACGAATTGCTGAGCTTGGAAGATTCAAAGCTTGGCTGACCGACTCCAAGCTGATCTCTGCTCCAAGTGAGAGAGACGTGGGAGCCCGTAGTTCAAAGAAGGGATGACCGTCATCTGGATTCGTTATGGTGACTGGAACCAAACCAGCCTTTTCCTCAAAGACGACCTCCAGCGGAGGCTGGACATCCCCAAGATATCTGTTGCGATAGAGCGTGAAGGCGGTGCCCAGGTTGGGGTGACCTGCAAATAGTACTTCCGAGGTAGGCGTAAAGATCCTCACTCGTTTGGTCTGGCCTTGTTCAGGAGGAAAGACGAAAGTCGTTTCAGAAAAATTGAATTCACGGGCGACCTGCTGCATTTGCTCATCGTTCAGACCACTAGCTTCTGGAATGACTGCGAGCTGATTCCCTTGAAAAGCGTGTTTGGTGAAGACGTCACAGATAAAGAATTGATAGGTCATCAAAAGAATAGATCTGTCAGTAACAGGAAACGCTGGTACCTGTCAGATGCCAGCAGGATTCAACATATTTTGAGTGAGCGTGATGAGAACATCACATCAATAGATCTCAAGTAGCAGAGACGACTCAGTTAGACCAAACGAAGCGATTACACCATCTCCCATTTGTCTCTTCTCTCCTTACACAGGAATGGCAGTGCCAGCGGCATTTCTGGCAACATGATTTTGTGGAACTCCCGGAAATATTTCTTTAAATAGGCTCAACATGTTCATTGTAGAACGTCTATCCGAGCTTAAATGTAAATGCCCAGGAGACCCTAGCGTGGGGGGTAGTGCAAATCCGTGAGGAGTTCCTGAGTGATCATGAAAATTCCAATCAACTCCAGCTTCATTCATTTCAGCATAGAATCTTTCCTTGCTTTCATTTGTCACTAGATAATCAGCCGCACCGTTCTCAATCAAAACGACGGCTTTTGTGTTGTAATGGTTTTCACATAATTTCAGCGGTGGTATCGCTGCACCATATTTTGCTGCATTCGGATCCTCTCCGGTTTGCAACAGACCATGGAAAGAAACCACCCCCCCGACATCCAAGCGACCTCGAATACACTCCAGCACCGCCATTCCCCCAAAACAGTAGCCGATCGCAGCCGGGGCAAACGNTTTGTCAACAAAAGGACTCTCCAAGCCTTTTTCCAACCAAATCTTCAGCAAAGCTCTGAATTTTTCATGATCGTGATCCAGTGAAACTAGCCCCTCAAAACACCGCTTCCTGAAAGCTGGCACGAGCTGCTCATCTTCCGGCCATAATCTTTGATGAGGTGGCACGAGATCCCCATAAAGATCTGCTGCTAATCCGACATACCCCAATTTTGCCAGGTACTTTGCAACATCCAGTTCGAAGAACTTGAGTCCCTGAAAATTGTGAAAAATCAACACGAGTGGGCGTGGACCTTGTTCCNCACTCGGCGCCACAAGATACCCTTTGTAGTTGTTGTCTCTGAAAGAAAAATTGATTTCTGATCTTCGGAGATCCGAACCACTGGGCGAATTTTCTTTTGATTNATTCATGGCTACCAACCGGAAATTTTTGTTTATTGATGATTGTTCAAACCAAGATTTTCTTGGCTGTTACTACATACAACGGATCAAAGTTGCTGTTTTCACTGACAAGTTGTGCAGACTGAATTTCACAAAACTCTCCTGTCCTCTCAAAGTACCAGGAAACTAGCCGACAGTGATCCTCGCTGGTAAACATTCTCCAAGCAAGGATTGCTTTCGTTGGGAACATTCTGTTTGAAAAACTCACACAACAGGTCCCATTCGGCTTCAAGACTCTGTAGATCTCTCTAAAGACCTGTACCGGAGAGGTTAAGTATTGAATTGATACGGCAATCGTACAAAGGTCAAATTCTTCATCGCCATATGGCAGCTGCTGCTCTGTGTTTAGGTTCTGAATATGAAAATCAGTGAGTTGAGTATTGTTTTGTAGTTCAATTTGATTCATTCCATGACCAGAAACTCTAGAGTAGTGCTTGTGATCAGGCAGGTGAGAGACCCAGCTCGACATCAAATCCAGCACGGCATCGCCATTTTTGAGTAACTGATCATAGTAGTTTTTCAGAACTTGACAGGCATTTTTGTCAATGTGCTTAACTAGCCGTGGGCTCGCATAAAAAATAATGTCGTCATTGGGGTCTTCCTTGGTAAACAGCTGCTCTGGAATCATCTTTTATCCTGAAGAAAATGTCAGCTAGCCCAGTGGAAAATAGTGATGAAACAGGTAGGACAGAAGACTGATTCGATACAGCAAAGATGTCAACTGATTGATGAGCGAGATTTGTTGACTGTCAAACTGGGCGATCCAGAGAAGGAGTCATTTAGAAGGAATGTGTTTTCGGTGTCACTATGGGTGGTGTCACCCAACCGATTCATATAGACGAACTGCAGTGAGCCGAAGGAAAGAAAAACGAGGAATGGTTGGCTGCTTTAGGGAAGAGGATGGAGAAGTTGTCATGAAACTCGAAGAAATGGTGGAGGTGGCGAGAGTCGAACTCGCTACAATAGCTCTTATTTACTGAGTAAGTTTATTACACGTGTCCACATACGTGTCCAACAGTCCAAAATTCATGGTCTGAAACCAATGATTGTGCAATGAACTCTTTCAGAGCTTGAGGCACCTAAACCTTCGGAAATCGCTAAACCTACAACCCGAAGGTCGCAGGTTCAAATCCTGCCACCGCCACCATACT
>NYTS01000045.1 GCA_002683655.1 Deltaproteobacteria bacterium | reverse complement strand
TTTTGTGATGCACCCCGAGAATTCTGCCAATGGCTCTGAGTCCCAGTCCTTCTAAGTATAGCTTTTGAGCCTGTTCTTTGAGGGTGGGATCCTTGCCTCTGCACAGTGTCTGAAAGGTTCGTCGACAAGCTTGGCAGCGGTAACGTTGAGCCCCTCGATTCTTGCCAAAGAGGATGTAGTCTGGATGAGCGCAGTGAGGACATTGCATTGTTAGATCTCCAAATCTCGGAGATAACTTTATTTGTCCAAACTATGCAATTGCTCCAACGTCATTCAATTTATACTAAACCAGAAGTAAAATAAATTATTTGAAGAACATAATTGTAAATTTCTCTTGTAAAAGATTTTACTAACCTAAATAAAATTTTTACTTTGATATAATGTTTATTCATATACCATAGGGATTTTTAAAAAAATTTTATTTTGATTTTTTAGAGGAATTTAAATAAATGATTATCAAAATTCCATATGAATTGCAGTCTTTAATATTAGCGCAATAAAAAATATTTCCTGTATCAATTCTATAATATAGGAGTAAGAAGAATTAGCATTGGAGACTAATATTTATTTGACTATGGATAAATAGATTCATAGAAATTTTTCACATTGACTTGAATATATTTTAGGACAAAGTTTTGAGGTGCAATGGGGCTAAGTAATGCCTTCACCAATAAATAAGTGTTCGATATTGGCGGAAAACTTCTTACCCTTTCGTAGCAAATCTACTGGGATGTCATTTTCACAGGTTATCAGAAANCCTTTGCCATAGTCGATCTGCTACCAGCCTTTCTGAGATCAACATGAACTGCTCAGCGCATAAGAGCTAGGGAGCAACTTCTCTTGCGATGTAACTCAAGGACTTTGCAAATAGATTTGAGCCCCAGTCCTTCGAGACATAGCTTTTGTGCCTGCTGCCTGATTGTGGGGTACTTGCCTACACATAATTACTTAAGGGTTTGTCAAAAAGCATGACATTACTAGCTTTTGGCACCTCAATTCTTACCCAAAAGAATTTAGTTTGTATGAAACCAATGAGGACATTGTGTCTTTAGATCCCAAGATAGAAGGATTTCCTTAGATCATGCAATTAATACAAAATCGAAAAATTTGAAATTAATTAATTTGAAAATAAGTCACTACTTCATTGATTTAAATAATAAATCAAAAAACACCTTGACTAAATATTAAATCTGTTGGACAAAATTTGATTGTCATTTCGGAATCTTAGTATCCGGAAAATTTGTAGAATCTATTATTGGAGACATACATGTTCAAAGGGCACAACATTCAAAAATCATTCATTGCAATTACAATGATAGCGATGAGTGCATTTTTTCTGGGTCTTACAGTTTCACCCAAAACTAGTAAGGCCGAAACTATGAGAATAGCTTACCTTTCTCCCTCATTTGATATTTCAGATGCATGGGAAAGAGTTTTCTGGGCAATACAGGGGCGCCTAGATGAACTTGGCGTTGATTACGAAATTCAATCCCTTGCTGTTTCCTCACATGTGGATCACGCAGGGCAATTAGCTCAAGTGGAATCAGTTATCGCCAAAGGTGTCGATTATGTATTTCTTGGACCAACAGAATATGAAGCGGCGATTCCAGCACTTAGGAAGTTGAAACAGGCTAATATTCCAACAATAGTCTATAATTATTTGGAGCCTCACGAAGATGATAGAGCTAGAGCAATGACATATGTTGCCTTTTCCCACATGCTTGGAGGCAAAATCTCAGGTTCTTGGGCAAGCATGCATCTGGGTGGTAAAGGTAAAATTGCTATATTGCAAGGTGCCCCTGGAGTTGCAAGTGATAGACGAATGGCTGGCTTCTTGAGTGTTGTTGAACAGTACCCTGATATTGAAGTTATAGTTGGACCGCATACGGACTTCGATCGAAGTAAAGCCTACGATGCTGCCCAGAATCTACTGGCAGCACATGACGATCTTGATCTCATTTATGGTGTTTCAACTACAATAGGTCTAGGAGCCGGCCAAGCTGTCAGACAAATTGGAAAATCTGATCAAATAGCAACCATGGGTTTCGGCGGCACTGGTGATGAAATAGTAGCAATGAAAGAAGGCTGGCTGACTGCCTCTATTTTGAGACCTATTGACGATAGTGGTGTGGGTGTGGCAGACGCATTCGTTGCACACAGTAAGGGTGAAACTCCCCCACAAAGCTGGTCTGGCCCATTTAAGATGATTGACAGATGGTCGGATGCCGAAGAAATTGTAACTTACTCCAATCGTTATTCTAAACCGAAGATGGGTAGGTAAGAATCAATTTAATATCAGGGCTAAACTTGGAATGGTTAAATTAGTTATTCATTTGGCACCAAGTTTAGCTTAATTGGTATTAAAAAAATGATATTTTAAATCAACGAATTGTTACTGCTCAAATAATATAATTATTAACATGACTCCTTTTCTCACTACAAAAGATTTAACAAAAAGTTATGGAGGACTNAAAGCTATAGATAATATAAATATTGAAATAAAGTCTGGTGAAATTTTGTCATTAGTTGGCGATAATGGAGCAGGCAAATCAACATTTGTAAAAACAATTGCTGGTGCTCAATTACCAGATTCAGGAGTCATTAAAATTGAAGGTAAAGAATTAAGGATCGAAAATCCAAACAAAGCCAGCGAATATGGTATTGGTTGTTTGCATCAAGGACTAGGATTAATTGACACCTTGAACGTTCCAGAAAATGTTTTCTTAGGACGAGAGCTACAAAAGAAAGGCTTTGGAATTTTCCCTCAATTGGATAATCAGAGAATGAGAGAAGAAACAAAGCAGCTGTTAGAACAATTCAGTATTAAGTTGCCAAAGCTGAACGAAGCTGTTGTTCATTTATCAGGTGGGCAGAGGCAGACGATAGCAATCAGTAGATTACTACTTCAGAAAGTCAAACTTGTAATTATGGATGAACCGATGGCAGCGCTTGGGGTAGATGAGGGCAGTAAAGTGCTGAATTTGATTGAAAAAATGAAATCAGAAAATATTGGGGTTTTAATAATCAGCCACAATTTGGAACATGTGTTTCGACTTTCAGATCGCATTGCTGTGATGAAGAATGGTAAACTCTTAAGTGTATTAGATTCGAAAAAAACTACGCGCGAAGAAATTGTAAAACTAATTACTTTTGGCACATCATAAAATTTACAAAATAAAATGTCAGAACTTTCTATTGGCCACGCAGATAAAAAATGGATTTTCCAAGGAATTGGTTTAACAATTGTCGTCATCTTACTTGCAATTATTTTTTCATTCATAAATCCAAAATTTGCTACCACTACGAACCTATTAAATATTTTAACTCAAGCTTCATACTACATTATTTTAGCCGTGGGAATGACATTTGTCATAGCAGCTGCTGGGATTGATTTGTCAGTTGGTTCTTTACTCGCTTTAATTACTGTTGTAAATTTTGAACTAATTAAGGGTGGATTGAACCCTATTGTAGGTGTAATTCTAATGTTCTTGATGGGTGGTATTTTGGGGGCTTTCACCGGATATCTAATCACATATATTAACATTCCTCCCTTCATAGCAACTCTTGGGGTAATGGTAAGTCTAAGGGGACTAGCATTGGTTCATTCTGCTGGAAAAATGCATTATGGATTACCTGAATCTTTAACTTGGTTTGGTCAAGGTGAGATTTTAGGTATTCCTGTACCAGTTTTGATATCTTTAATATTTGCTCTATTCGGTGCTTGGCTTTTTAACAGAACTAAATTTGGATTACATGTAAGATCAATCGGAGGGAATCGTGAGGCAGCTCGATTGGTTGGAATCAACGTCAAAATGATTGAGATATTAGTTTACTGCTTCATGGGCTTGTGCGTTGCACTGGGTGGTTTGATTATGATTGCAAGAATTGACTCAACCCAAGCTACCATAGGGACATCCATGGAAATCCATGTGATTGCTGCAGTCATCATAGGTGGAACAAGCCTCTTTGGTGGCAAAGGAACAATTTTTGGTACTTTATTGGGAGCTATACTACTTTCAATGATGACCAACGCTCTTGTAATTGCTGGTGTTGATTACTTCTGGCAATTATTCATTATGGGTATAATTGTTTTAATTGCAGTTACTATTAATAATTTTAGAGACAGGAAACTATCCTTTAATGTATGAAGAATGAAATAAAAGATTATATGTTGAATTGGAAATCAATAAACAACAATAATTATAATTCAACTTAAACACGTAGAATATATATTAAATTTACATATTTATCAATTTTCTAGAAACCAATGACCTGCCCTTCCTTACGGGGCTCTGAGGCACCGCAATAGCCATCTTTCATTCGATAGATCAATTGGGCTCCGCCAAAGAAAGGCTGTGGGGGTTTACGATGTAGTTGATGACCACGGGCTTCGAGTTGGCTCAGCACATCTGCTGGAAAATCTTCTTCAATTGCAACATTTAGTTTCTCTAGCACTTGCCATCGCGGTCCATCTGCTGCGGCTTGTGGATTCTGACCATAAGCGAACATTCGCAACATNAGTTGTACGTGTCCTTGAGCCTGCATGGGTCCAGCCATCATCCCAAAGCTCATTTCTGGGTGGCCCTCCTTCATCAAAAACGCTGGAATGATCGTATGGAATGGTCGCTTACCACCACCCACCTGGTTCGGGTGGCCCTCCTTCAGATTAAAACCAACTGCCCTGTTCTGCAGACTGATCCCTGTCCCTGGCACTACAATTCCTGAACCAAAGCCCATGTAGTTCGACTGAATGTAGGAGACCATCATTCCGTTTTGATCGGCTGCAGTCAGGTACACCGTACCGCTTGGTTTGGGAACCCCATGGCCCATCTCTTGAGCTTTACTCAAATCGATGAGTTGTGAGCGTTGCTTGAGATATTCCTCATTCAACAAATTCTCAGCAGTCACTTCCATAGATGAGGGATCAGCAAAATAGCTATAAGCGTCCGCCAAAGCTAGTTTCATCGCTTCAATTTGGATATGCAGACTATCAGCGGAATCAACAGGCCAATTTTTGATGGGCAGATATCTCAGAATGCCCAGGGCAATTAAGGCAGCCAGGCCCTGACCATTGGGGGGGATTTCATGAAGTTCATGACCCATGAATTCCTGAGAGACCGTACCCACCCAGTCACATTGATGATGGTCTAAATCTGTAAGAGTCATTGCACCTCCATGCCGTTTTGAGTCAGCAATGATCTGCTCAGCCAAAACACCTCGATAGAATGCTTCGCCCTTAGTTTCTGCAATCAATTTCAGTGTCTTGGCTTGATCCGGGTTTTGAAACCGTTCTCCTGTTTGCAGAGCTCTTCCCTGGGGCAGAAAAACTCTACGAAATTCCTTAAACTTGCCGAGAATCTCAACGGATCCTTCCCACATTTCTGATGAGACAGGACCAACTTGGAACCCAGATTCAGCATAATGGATCGCGGGTTCGAATAATTTTTCAAAAGGTAGACGGCCAAATCGCTTGGATAGCGCCACCCAGGCTGAGACACATCCGGGCACTGTGATTGCCTCCCAGCCTAGCTGAGGCATTCCCTCAAGGCCTGCAAAGCGCTCGGGTGTCCATGCAGCTGGTGAACGTCCTGAAGCATTCAACCCATGTAGTTGTTGACCATCCCAGAGAATGCAGAAAGCATCAGAGCCAATGCCATTCATCACCGGTTCGACTACCGTCAGGGTGATGGCAGTCGCCAGCGCTGCATCTACTGCATTGCCTCCATCCTGAAGCATCCGCAAACCGGCCTGAGCTGCTAGTGGTTGAGAGGTTGCCACCATGTTTTCTGCAAAAATAGGCATTCTGCGAGACGCGTAGGGCATCACCCAAGAAAAGTTCTCCATGTGGCTCCTCTAAAATTAAACCTCTATCTGGACTGGAATCTAACTGAGATGACTTGAGTAGTAATCAAATATCCTCGGGAGAAGACTCAGCTTGTTGTCGTCGAGTCTGGGCATCCAGTGAGTGCCGAACCGAGCCGATGAGGTGCAAATTACTCTTCACCAGTTCAGCATTCAGTTCCAGCAAATTTTTGATCTGCTCTTTCAATTCCTTAATCTCCTCCGTTAGACGGGCGTTTAGTTGTCTCTCAGTCCAAGCCACTTCAATCAATTGCTCCAAGCGAGCATCCGCTTCTTTAGGCAGTTTTGAGATCCGTGACTTTTCCTGTGTTTTTCTTTTCCTGATAGTTGTCTGATAGAGTTCGAATAATTTTTCATAATCTTCTTTTTTCAGAAATCGCTGATTCCCTTCTCGGGTTGATTCAATTCCATGAAGATTCATCAATTTGTAGAGCGTATTTCTGGCACATCCAATCTTTTTTATTGCTTCTATGACCGGCATTCTCGTTTCCATAAATTTTCCTAGAAGACAGTTGAAATCAGAATTTACAATTTTATATTACACATTATGATAGTTATCAAATTATGTTTATAACAACTGAATTTAAATTCATGAAAATTGAATGCAGACAACTGGTAAACTGTCTCTGATGGGAAGAAGGGGATGGATAAGAAATAATGCCCACAGGATTTATCGTGGACGGATTGCTATGAGGATTTTTTAGTTGGCGAGATGATTACCAAGAATAGCCTCCACACCTTTCTTCATGAGACCTCTGGAGACAACCATACGGTGAATTTCCGAGGTGCCGTCATAGATACGAAGTACCCGACAGTCGCGATAAATCCTCTCCAAGGGGAAGTCTTTGCAGTATCCCATAGCGCCAAAAAGTTGGACAGCTCGATCCGCAATTTTACCGAGTGTCTCTGCAGAGTTGATTTTCACCATTGAGACTTTTTCACGAGGATCCAGACCACGATCAATCTCGGAAGCAGCATCTAAAACTAAAAGATGAGCACAGTTTAATTCGATCAGGCTATCAGCAAGCATTTGCTGAATCATTTGAAACTCTCCAATCGGCTTGCCAAACTGCTCACGATGATTGGCTCTTTCCGTCATCATTTTCAATACTCGGCGACCCATCCCAATAGCTCTTGCACCGATGTGAAAAAGGCGGATCCGTCCGATTGTTGAGAGCAGGAGACTCAGGCCTCTTCCCCTCTCTCCGAGCAAATGCTCAGGACCCAGTTTGACGTTATCAAACTTGATCTCAGCATGCGTGGAGCCTCTTAGGCCCATCATCGGCATGTCACGAACGACCTCCACTCCTGGCATGGATCTATCCACCAAAAACAACGAAATTCCCCGAGAACCTTCCACATACTCTGAACGAGCTGAGACAACATAGAAGTCCGAGAACATACCATCTCCCACAGGGCACTTGTGAGCGTTAAGAATCCAACCATCTCCATCCGGTCTAGCTGTCGCAGTTATTCCTGCAGAGTCCGAACCAGCATCAGGCTCAGTCATTGCGATTGAACAGGTTCTTTCTCCTTTCACACAAGGTAGCAACCACTGCTGGCGCTGGGCCTCGTTACAAGCTAAGAGGACTTCGTAAACATTCCCAAAGGCACGGCGAACCAGTGGATCTGTGGTCTGCCCCATCTCTTGCTCCAGATAAACCATCTGGACTGCGTTGAAGCCTCCTCCTCCGAATTCTACGGGAATATTCATGCCATAAAAGCCCTGAGTTCTGGATTTTTCAAAAATTTCACTCGCCAGGTTAGCATCCAATTCACCTTTCACTTCTACCTTTTCTTCCAGAGGATGCAGCTCCGTTTTGATAAAATGATGAAGTTTCAGAACTTGGGCATTTGTTTTTTCATCCAATGTAAAATCCATTCTTTTTTCTCTATAGTGGATGGCCAAATTTCTCCGTGCTTTTCGGAAGAGTCACAGTTGCTTAACAATAAAATTCGTTACTCCGCTTCTTCATAGCGGCGGTTAATTCTGTGGCTGGAATATCAAAATCTCACACATGGTGTTCGAACCAAGCCATCCAGTCATATTCCAGAAAGTTCCAAAGTTGCAGTAAATCACGCTCCGCCTCCCAGTTTTTTTGCCTTCTTTGATCGCCTTAAGGGTCTCTGAGTGGGCCTCTACATGCTTTTAAAGGCGGGACGCATTACTCTCTTCATGCAGGCTTCTTCTTCATTGAAATGATGTAAGACCTGCCTCTCCAAGTGCTCTATCCAATCATCAATTTGCTCGTCGTCACTGTTGGGGAGAACTTTCCTGAACTCATTCAACAAGTCGATTTCTTCACAATGAAGATCATCGATCACTTCAAGCTGAGTTGATGAGTAGTGTTTGGGTTTTGAACTAAGCATCGATCTTCTCTAAGTAAATGCTGCTGGAAAGTAACGCACCACAAGAAAACTCAGTTGAGTCGAATAATCAACCCAGAGTTCCATTCCAAGGCTAGCTTTTCTAGAAATTTAGCTGACACGAGCCAGAAGCAATCCATGATTCAAATCTTTAGTTGCGTTCTAATTCTGAAAATAAGTCCAAGATTACTGTCAAACGTAATTTATGGTTGCTTTTCGTATCAGCCTCTACTAAAACTGACTGTGGTTGGACCAAATTGAGAATATTTCTTCGCGGCCCAACCAATTTACTTCAGCCCGGTTTTTGGAGATGGGAGAGTGCTTCCATCAGGATTCAAGGTCCGGATGATTGCTAATCCTATGATGGGAGACCAAGCATGTCCCGCATTCTGATCTCACTGTTTGTTGGCCTGAGCCTTTTGACCTCACCTGTTTGGGGGGCTTGGCCAGAGAAACCAATCAAGGTCATTGTTCCATTTAAGGCAGGTGGAACCTCTGACCAGACCGCAAGAGTTTTTCAAGCTGCTATTAAGGAGAACAATCTTCTTTCCCAGCCTGTCACGATTGTCAACGTAGGTGGACATTACTCGATTGGATCTCGACAAGTGATGGAAGCCAGCCCAGACGGCCATACCTTTCTCTTGATTCACATCGCTTTGATGGGAGGAGAAGGTAGTGGTGCTTTGAACTTCGGCTGGAGAGACTTTGAACCTGTTGCCGCAACTGGCGAGTTCTGTGTGCTGCCGATGGTCCGCAAAGACTCAGGAATCAACTCTGTTCAGGAACTTCTCAGCGAAGCCAAAACAAATCCCGATTCATTAATCTTCGGAGCCAACCTCGGCGCAATCAATCATCTCGCAGGAGTCATGCTTCAGGAATTGGTGCCAGGTGCGAAGTTCCGCTTCGTACAAATTGGTGGAGGAACAGCAAACTACACTGCTTTAACTGGAGCTCAGACCAACGCGACAGTCCTCTCTGGAGCCGAAGTCGTTAAATTCACCAGAATGCCGGACGGTTCGGAAAACTCCGAAGCTCAGATCAAGCCATTGGCTTACACTGGGGCTGCTCGCTTCGGTCAGTTGTCAGACCTACCCACCATGAAAGAGTTGGGTTATGATATGGAGTTCTGCATCAAGTCATGGTGGTTTGCACCCAAGGGGACTCCTAAGGCAGCAATCGAAGGCTTTGCAAATGCTCTTGAGGCTTCTACCTCAACTGACCGGTATCAAAAGTTCCTGGAAAGTAAAGGGTTTGCCAATCTGTTTTTGGGCGGCAACGATCTTCAGCAAGATCTTCAGAATACTTGGACCGCAATTGAGCCAGTAGCCAAACTAGCTTCAAAAAAATAAGTGCTACTCGCCACTCTTATGGTTTTGGAGTGGTGAGTTTCATGAAGATTTAGAGATACCAATATGAATCTCCTTCAGCGGTTTGAGGTTTGGGTTTCGTTGCTGGTAATCCTGATCTGCTTGGTTTTCCTTTGGGAATCGTGGGATCTACCGCCAGGCTCTTTCGAGCCTTTGGGCTCAGGGCCTATTCCTCAAGCGACTGCATTTATAGTAATTTTTTGTGCTGGTTTGGTGATCTTTAATGCCCTGAGAAAGCCAGTTCGGCTTTCAGAAGATGAAGAAACTAAAGAACGACCTTCAATCAGTGCTGGTCTTATTATTTCGTTAGCAACTGTTATTTACATTCTGATGCTTCACTTTAGGCTGATGCCTTTCGCTTGGATGACAACTCTCTTTCTAATGATTACGATTTGGAGTCTTGAAAAATTTGAGAAGAAAAAAATCCTTCCTGCACTAATCACAGCCATCATAATTGGCTTTGCTAGCGAATACCTCTTCACAGAGGTTTTCATCGTCGACCTACCAACCTGACAAGTCGCAATGGATATTGAATTATTATTTGCGGCAGCCGGCCAGATCTTAAATCCTTGGCCTTTTTTCTTGCTCTTCATTGGAACCTCACTGGGCATCTTGGTTGGAGCTATCCCTGGGATGACCGGTGCGATGCTGATTGCGCTGACCCTACCTTTGACTTTCTACATGGATCCCTTCAACGCCATAGTACTGCTTGTAGCGATGTATGTGGGAGCAATCAGTGGAGGATTAATTACGGCCACACTCCTCAGAATGCCGGGAACCCCAGCTGCCGTGATGACGACATTTGATGGCTACCCAATGGCCAGAAGTGGCAAACCAGGGCGTGCATTAGGATTAGGCATCACCGCCTCTTTCATTGGTGGATTGATCGCGTGGATCACCCTAGCTACTATCACCAAGCCTCTCTCGATTTTTGCTACCAAGTTTGGTCCTTTCGAATATTTTACTCTGATCATGATGGCAATGGTCCTGATTGCCTCAGTCAGTGAGGGCTCTTTGGCTAAGGGTTTGATTTCAGGGTTGCTTGGAATGCTGATTTCGATGCCAGGGGTGGACCCGGCAACAGGAATGCCTCGTCTAACCTTCGATTGGTACATGTTGAATGGGGGCCTGAAGCTCCTGCCTGTTTTGATCGGGGTCTTTGCCGTGAGCCAGATCATCAAGGATGCCCTCGACATTGGCCAAGTGCCTGAGCGGATAGCTATGAGCAGCAAGGGCATGCTGATGAGTGCAAAAGATTTCATGGCACAGGGGGTCAACCTGATTCGCTCTTCCTTGATTGGCACTTGGGTTGGAATTCTACCAGGAATTGGCGCTTCCATTGGTTCTGTGATTGCCTACACTGCAGCCAAGAACATGTCCAAAACTCCAGAAAAATTTGGGACAGGGTCTGAAGAAGGAATAGTGGCTTCGGAGGCAGCGAATAATGCAACGGTAGGTGGAGCCCTGATCCCCTTGATCGCCATGGGCATTCCAGGAAGTGTCATTGATGCTATCCTAATCGGCGCCCTGATGATTCATTCGATTCAACCTGGACCAACTCTGTTTCTGACAAATGCAGATATTGTTTGGGGAATGATTGCGGCCTGCCTCCTGGCAAATGTATTGATGTGGCTACTGATGACAAGTTCTGTCAAGTACATTGCCGGATTGATGTATTTGCCCAGAAGCTTCGTTCTTCCCATCGTCATGGTATTTTGCGTGATCGGTTCTTTTGCCCTGAACAACACCATGTTTGATGTCTGGGTGATGCTGATCTTTGGAGTGATGGGCTTCCTGATGGAATGTGCCAAGATTCCTTTGGGTCCCTTTGTAATCGGGTTTGTCCTCGCACCACTTGCGGAAGAAAAGCTCCGCAGTGGCTTGATGATGACTGCGGGTGATTTCAGCCCGATTTTTACTCGTCCACTTCCACTTTTCTTCACCATTTTAGCAGTGATCCTTCTCCTTTGGCCGATTGTCGGTGATTGGATGCGAAAGCGCAGGGCATCACGAAAATAGTTCTTCAGTGGGAGTAGAGATCTCATAAAAAATGACAGCTACCCAATTTCAGTCTCCATCTTTCCCTGTAATCAGATTTCCTCACTTGGCTGAGGTTAAATTGCCACCACTTCATAGAGTGAGGATCAGACATCCCAAAGCGCCTACCCTTCAGAATCTGGAGAAAAGGGTCGCAGATGCTCTGGAAAGCTGTCATCACCTCCAGCAAATCCCAAGAGGATCTGAAGTTGCCATTGCTGTCGGGAGTAGGGGAATTGCCAAGATTGATACCATCAGCAGAACTGTGGTAAGTCAGCTAAAGGAATGGGACCTCAAACCGTTCATTGTCCCAGCTATGGGGAGTCATGGAGGAGGTACTGACGAAGGGCAACAGGAAGTACTGAAAAAATTGGGAATTGACGAAGAGAGCATGGGGTGCGAAATCCGCTCTTCTATGAAAACAGTGGACTATGGGTCGATCTGTGAGGGAATCCATTGCCACTTCGATGCCAACGCAGCTGGGTCTGCGGGGATAGTACTTATCAACCGAATTAAAGCCCACACGAGCTTTCCCAGAGAAATTGAAAGTGGGTTGATTAAGCTGATCGCAGTGGGTCTGGGGAAAGCCGAAGGGGCTCGCTCCGTTCACAGAATTGGCCCCAAAGGATTACAGGAGATCTTACCGAAGCTTGCTATGAAAGCGATTAAGTCTGCTCCGATCAAGGCAGGCATAGCTCTCATTGAAAATGCCAATCGAGAAATTTGTCATATTGAACCTGTGGAGCCTGAGGTCATCTTTGAAACAGAGAAAAGACTTCTGCGCAAGGCCAAAAGCCTCATGCCCAGTTTACCTTTTGATCAGCTGGATGCCCTAATTGTTGAGGAGTTTGGCAAGGAGATTTCTGGAGCTGGGCTCGATCCACACATTTCAGGTAGAACAGATATTCGAGGTGTGGACAATCCCTCCACACCCTTCATCCACAAAATTGCTGCCTTGAGAATGACAGCAGCCACCAATCGAAATGGAATGGGCACTGGCATGGTGGACTTTTTGCCGCAGCCAACAGCCAACAAACTTGATCTACATTCGATGTATATGAATGCAGTTTCATCCACTGTGCTGGAAAAAGCCTTTTTACCCATCGTCCTTGCAAATGATCAGGAAGTCATTCGAGCTCTAGTCACCACTTGTTGGCAGCAAGAAATGAACTCGATTCGACTGGCCCAGATTCGCTCAACGCTCCACCTCAACGAAATGCTGCTGACCAGACCTCTCTTTGACGAAGCCCAATCAAAAGGTTCAATTGTTTCCTTTGACGAACAGATAGAATCTTTCAAATTTGACCCATCCGGCCAACTCCTGACAAAAGTTCAGTGCTAACAATCCACCACTCTTACTAGGCAGTTATGAGCAGACCAAACATTTTGATCATCACTACCGATCAGCATCGCGGTGATTGTTATGGATTTGAGGGACGTAAAGTCAAAACACCCCATATCGATCAATTAGCCGCAGAGGGGACACGATTTCAACACTGCATCACCCCAAGCGCGATGTGCCAGCCAGCTCGTGCAAGTATGCTAACGGGCCTATATCCACTCACCCATGGAGTGGTGGATAATGGGATCGATCTTCCTTCTGAGACTGGAGATAAGGGCTTTGCTGGTCAGCTTGGTCGAAACGGCTACCACACTGCATTTATTGGGAAAGCTCATTTCTCTTCTTACAACACTTTTTCCCCAACAGGTACTCCAGAGTGCCACCAAAGCTCTCCAAACTTCTCAGATGATTGGAATGGGCCGTACATGGGATTTGAAGAAGCCCAGTTGCTGGTGTTAGGTCATGAATTAAAAGAGATGGCCAGTGCCCCCAAAGGTCTACACTACGAACGCTGGCTACGGAGAGATGGCCAGGGTCAGAAAAAACTGGATCTCTATGGAACCAAGCTTCCACCTGACGTTGGTGCCATCCAAACTTGGAACTCGGCAATGCCTGTCGCCTGGCATCATTCAAGTTGGATTGGAGACCGAGTTATCGATTATCTGGGCCGACGTGATGAGCAAAAGCCTTTCTGTCTCTGGGCTTCTTTTTCGGACCCGCACATGCCCTTTGACTGTCCAGAGCCTTGGTCCCGACTTCACCATCCTGAAGAAGTGGATTTGCCTCCATTCCGAAAGAGGGAACTGCAAAAACGTCCCTGGTGGCACAAAGCATATGTGGAGGATCGCTCCGTCGATCCAGAATTGGATGTGGCCATCTATGATCACGAGCAATCCCTCCATCGTTTGCCAAAGCGCAATGGCCGAGCTAGAAACTACAACGACACAGAGTTTCAACTCAGACATACGATCGCCAACTACTATGGAATGATTTCATTGATTGATCACAACGTAGGCCAGATTCTAAACGCACTGGATGAGCAGGGATTAGCAGAGAACACCGTAGTACTGTTTACCTCAGACCATGGTGATTGGCTGGGTGATCATGGGATGATGCTGAAGGGCCCGATGTTCTATGAAGGACTACTCAGAGTAGCGATGATCCTTAGGGGACCAGGAATTCCTGCAGGGCAAATTTCACAAGAACCTGTTTCAAATACTGACATTGCTGCTTCTGCCTTGGATTGGGCTGGTGTCAGTCCTGAACAAACTCCTCACGGCCAAAGCCTGAAAGCATTGATTGATCAACCTTCAACAACTCGAGATTTTGCCTTCGGAGAATGGGATCTCAATCCCCAAAATTGGGGGTTGGATCTCAAATTACGGGTTGTGCGAACAACTCGTCACAAGATGACCATGGAAATGAACTCAGGTGCTGGGGAACTCTATGACTTGCAAGAAGATCCTTATGAAACCACCAACTTGTTTGACCAAGAAAGAAAGTTGAAAAAAGAATTTGAGGACATGATTCGCTCAAGACCAAATGATCAAATCCGTGAGGCATTGGTACCTTCCGGACTGCATTGATGGGTTGAATGCAGATACCCAAGTCTCTCCCCAACCGACGCTACAACCAGATCACTCGACAGTTGATTGAGTCCATCCAGGTCGGAGAGTATCCTGTCGGTGACAAGCTGCCTCCTGAGAGGGAACTGGCTGAAAAGTTGAACGTCAGTCGCACAACTCTGCGTGAAGCTTTTATTGCTTTGGAATTGATGCGGTATGTGGATATCCGCATTGGTTCAGGGATTTATGTATTGCCAGAAGTGGCGCGTGAGGTCGAAAATAGTCCGAAGTTACAGCATGATCCAGGCCCCTCAGATCAACTCGAAATCCGCAGATTGATCGAAGGCCATTTGGCCTACAAAGCTGCGCTCAATGCGGATGAAAAAAACATTCAGAAATTGCAAGAATTGCTTGAGCTGATGGATCAACACAAGAGGGATGCTGCCGAGTTTGAGAAATTTGATCAGCAGTTCCATCTAGTCATTGCCAAAGCTTCTGGAAATGTCTTGGGACCCAATTTGGTTAAGTGGCTTTGGAACTTGAGAGAAGCAGAAATGTTCTTCAGTTGGTTTTCAAAAACGCGATCTGAGAGTTACCGCCAAAGAACCGTTCGTGATCATGAAAGAATCATGAAAGGCATTTCGATGCGTATGCCGGATGTAGCGATGACAGCCATGCAGCATCATATCGATGTCATCCGTGAAAGGTTCTTTGATCAAAACATTTGATTTGCCAATTAGCAGAGCATCTCAATCATTGACTACATCGGGCCAATGCATTCTGGGCCCAGATCAATGGCTTGCATTGAGGCGTCAAAACTTTTGATGATCATTTGTTGTTTAATCTCTGAATGATCTTGATCGTCCCAAAGATTATCAAACTCACCAGGATCCTGAACCAAATCGTAGAGTTCCCCAAGACCGATTCCATGATACATCACTAACTTGTAGCATTCATCCCTGAGCATGGTTGCCCTTGAATGATAGGGTTGATTGAGGGCGTCAAAGAACTCGCTACGAATATGGGGCTTGTGAAAATCTGGTTTTGCCAAACCTGAGATGATTGGCCAAAGAGATTTCCCCTGCATGTAGTTGGGCTGTTCGATCCCGCACACCTCCAGTAAGGTCGGTGTGATGTCTATCAGTTCCACCAGCGCATCACTTTGAAGATTGCTCTTTACTTGCCCTGGCCATGAAAAAACCAATGGAACGCGTACCAGTCCATCAAAGAATCGGCACCCCTTTTCAATCAGTCCATGGTCTCCAAGAGATTCCCCATGATCTGTGGCGTAGATGATCAGTGTATGTTCCAGTTGATTCGTAGCTTCAAGGTAATCCACTAAACGACCGAATTGGTCATCGATCAATTTAATCATTGCATAATACGCAGCCTTGAGGGTCCAAGCGTCCTTGGCTCCAGGCGAAGGTCCTGCTCCCCGAACGCTGTCTGCGGTTGGCGTTCTTGGTAAGATTGGATCACAAATATCCAGACCCTCTGGGCGTCGAACATTTGATTGGAAGTCGATTGGCTCCAGAATCTTCTGCTGGACTAGATCTGACTCACGAAAGAGGGGATCGGGCATCTTCTTAGGATCAAAGAGATCACGATACTGCTGAGGTGGGTTGAAGGGAGGATGAGGATCATATACATTGATGCTTAGAAACCAAGGCCCTTGACGCTTCTCCTGAATGAAATCAATGGCTCGATCGGTTCCCCATGTAGTTTGGTGAAACTCCGCTGGAATTCCCTGAGTGTCCCTCACCAACTCTTTTAGCACTCCCCCTTTTTGGTGGACCCAATCAGCATAGTCATGACCCCCCTGCCAGTCATCACGAGGTGCATGACTCCACTTGAAGAAACGGTATCCGTCATCAACTCTCGGCTCCACACGTTGGAAAGAACTAGCCAAGTGTAGTTTACCCACTAGGCCGCAGTCATAGCCACGATCACTAAGAACTTTTGATATAAGTGGGTATTGATCTGCGTAGGTAAAATTGCCATTACGCGGGGCTCGTATCGCATTTGGATAACAACCCGTTAGGAAGCTTGCACGGCTGGGAGTGCAGATAGGGGACTGGCAATAGTTATTTGTGAAAGCTGTACCCCGTTGAACCAAGCGATCAATATTTGGTGTGATTACATGAGGATTGTTCAAGGCACCAATGGTGTCGTAGCGTTGCTGATCTGTGCAGTACCAGAGGATATTTGGTAAATCTTTTTTCATTTCATACTCCTGCTGGAATTTTGGAAAAACCGAATTATAGACGGATAAGATGAAAATACAACGAGTCGTGACGAAACATCTGGCTTTCGAACTGGATGACCGCTTTTGGAATTCTCAGCAACGCTGGGCAAAGAAAGACATTGTCTTGGTTTTTATCGAAACAGATAATGGATTGGTCGGAGTTGGAGAAGGCTGGACTCCTGGGGCATCGCCAAAGGCTTTGATGCAAACCATTGAAGATGATATTGGTTCAAGATTGATTGGGCAAGACCCCCGCTACCACACAAAAATCTTTGCAGAGGTTTGGAAAACGACCGCCTTGAATGCACGAAGAGGAATTCTCTCGATTGCTCTCAGTGCTGTTGATCTCGCTCTGTGGGATTTAGTTGGAAAAGCCTTGCAGACTCCAGTCTATCAACTTCTAGGAGCCTTCACAGATCAGGTTCCTTGCTATGCCAGTGCTGGCTTGTACGGGAAAGGCAAGGATAAAACTGCCCTTGCTGAAGAGATGCAAGGCTACCTGGCGCAGGGATTCAGTGATGTGAAGATGAAGGTTGGTGGAGTTTCTTTGGAAGAAGACGTCAAGCGTGTCAAGGCAGTCAGGGATGCAATTGGACCAAATGCACGTCTGATGGTTGATGTCAACTACACCCTGAATGTTCCAAAATCACTGAGGATGGCACAGGCTTTTGAGCCTTATGAAATTTACTGGCTGGAAGCCCCTGTTTCACCGGATGATGTTAGTGGCCAAGCAAAGGTCAATGCTCTCAGCCCAATTCCTGTCTGTGGGAACGAGACCGAGACGGGTATTGACCGATTTCGCGAGTTGATCACTCATCGAGCAGTCGAGTTTGTACAATTTGACATCGCAGCCTGTGGAGGTATCTCCGAGGGACGCAGGATCGCAGACCTTGCTGCAGCTTTTCATCTTCCTTGTACCCTTCACGCTTCCTCAACTGGGATTCTTCTTGCCGCAAGTCTGCACCTGGCAGCAAGTCTGCCTAATCTCGACTCAGTTGAATACCACATGTTTCACCAGTGGCTTTTCGACAAATGTCCGCCAAACGCCTTCAAGCCTGAGGCTGGTGGACTCGTTCGTCCACCAGATGGACCAGGATTTGGCCTAGAGATTCATTATGATGATTTATGACCTGCAACCTCTCACTTACTTGACAACGACGCGGTCTATTTTTGTTTTTTCAATCAAATCCCAGTCATAGTCCACACCCAAACCCGGAGACTGGGACACCCCCACCATTCCATCGGAATTGATACAGTCCAGTTCATCTGAGTAGCCATTACGATAAATTGGGAGTTGCCAAGGGTTTGGGGCAGCAGGATGGACCAGATTGACTTCATAGTAGTTGCTGCGGGAGAGAGTGGCCATCAGTTGGCGCATTGCAGGACCACAAGAATGCACTTCCACATCAATTCCCATTGCTTCGGCAGCAATCGCAGCCTTGTAGCAACCTGTGATGCCTCCATCATAGTCAGGATCAACCCGACCAAAATCTGTCGCACCGGAGATCATCAAATCTGTATGTGTCTCTACAGTGCGGACATGTTCACCAATCATGATCGGGGTTTGAATCTTTTTCTTGAGAAGCTTATGGCCTAAAAAACTCAGACCTCCATCTGCGTAGGGATCTTCGTACCAGAGGAGGTCATTCTCATCACAAACTTTGCCGACACGAATAGCATCGGTGAGGGTTTTTAGATGGCAAGCGGCATCATACATCACTTCCATTTTTCCACCAACTCGCTCGGCTACAGCCTGAATCATCATCGACTCTCTTTTTGGATCTCCTTCTTTCCACCCGTGCATCTTGAAGCCCGGATAGCCAAGTTCCAAACAGCTTTCTGCAAAATCAGCATAAGCTTCGGGATGGTTCAAGCCCCCTTGCTGCTCATCTCCAGCAATTGTGCTCGCATACGCAGGCAGTTGCCATCGGTGACCTCCCAGCATTTGGGCAATCGAGAGACCAGAACATTTACCAGCTATGTCCCAGAGCGCAATGTCCAGAGCCCCAATACCAGCTTCGCCAACATGTTTGGTGAGTCTCCGCATCGTTTGATAATGTCTCTCCCGCTCCAAGGCGGGTTTATTAAGGAGAGCGTGAGCTAAGGCTACTCCTGCCGACATCAACACTGCGGCGCGCGCCCTTGGAGGAACATATTCGCCGACTACCCCATCATCCGTAAAAATTCGGACACCAAACCGTTTTTGGGGAGTACCAACCCCGGGCTCATACCAAACTCCAAAGCCTGAAGGATCGGCTACAATATTGGGGATGCTGAACTCAAAGAGTGTAAATTCGATTTCTTGAATTCTGGGACTTTGCATGAGATGGATTTGCTTGATGAGAAAAAATGATGAGTTGTGAATGACTTGACTACCCAATGGTAGCAGACTAGGAATGCAAACTCTTTTCGTAAGCCTAAATATCAACATGCATATCGCCCTCCCTTTTATTGATTGAATCTATCGTCCAAAATTTTTAATGGAGATGATTATGAATCTAGAAGATTTGCAGAAACTTAAAGACACTAACAGTTGCCCCATAGGAGATTTTGAAGGAGCCGATCTATCTGGTATGGATTTGCGGCGAGCCAATCTCAGTGGAGCAGCATTGAAAAAAGCCAACCTGAGCCATTCGGATCTGACAGAAGCCAATCTCAGTGTGGCAGACTTGACTGGAGCTAAGTTAGAAAATGCAAAGATCCGTCAAGCAAACCTTGAGGGTACATTGCTGGTGGATGCGGACTTGCGACATGCCAATCTGGGCAGTGCCAACTTGATGTTTGCTGATCTCAGTAAAGCAGATTTATATAAGGCCAACTTAACCAACGCTTCCATTTCAGAGGCAAAATTTTGTAGTACGACTCTACCTGATGGGAAGATTAGCAACCGGGATTGTTGAATATTTTTCTCCTTGATGAATTGAAAACTTTCTAACCATTTACCCTTAACGGCAAAATCATGACCACAGTCAAGGTTGGTGTCATTGGATGTGGCAACATCTTTGATGCCTATCTGAAAGCTTCCAAAAATTTTCCAATTTTGAACATCGCCTGTTGTGCTGACATGAAAAACGAGCGGGCACAGGCAAAGGCGGATCAATGGGGATTGCAAGTTCAATCCATTGATTCCCTCCTCCAAGATAAATCTATTGAGATTATCCTCAACTTGACGACCCCCGATTCTCATATCTCAGTTGCCAAACAGGTTCTGGAGAGTGGCAAGCACGTTTATACTGAAAAACCCCTTGGTTTGAATGTCAACGAAGGAATTGAATTGCTTGCTCTAGCTAAAGATCGAGGATTACGAGTTGGTTCTGCTCCAGACACTTTTCTTGGTGGCTCGCATCAAAAGACGCGACAAATGCTGGATTCTGGGAAGATTGGTGATCCCCTGGCGTGCACCGCCTTCATGATGGTTCCTGGTCATGAATTGTGGCATCCTGATCCTGATTTTTACTATCTCCCTGGGGGAGGTCCTATACTGGATATGGGGCCTTACTACCTAACAGCTTTCGTCAATCTCTTAGGCCCTGTTGCACGGGTCTCAGGCTTGGGGAAGGCGTTTCGCACTTCCAGAACGATTGCCTCAGGACCAAGAGCTGGCCAGACAGTGCCCGTAAAGACGCCTACTCATCTGAGTGGTGCTGCTGAATTTGTGAATGGAGCCCTGCTGACAATCACGATGAGTTTTGATATATGGCAGCATACTCACCTGCCGATGGAGCTCTATGGAACAAAAGGTTCGATGTTGATTCCAGATCCCAATCGGTTTGATGGTGAAGTCAAGTGGAGTGCAGGCAAAGAAGACTGGAACTCTGCTGCGATTGAGTTTCCCTATGAAGATGACAACTATCGAAGTATTGGTCTGGCTGATCTGGCCCATGCAATCAGGACTGAAAGGCCACATCGAGCTGATGGCCAGTTAGGGTTGCATGTGCTTGAAATCATGACAGGCTTTCTCAAAGCCGCTGAAGTGGGCACCAGCATAGACATGCAGACGACCTGTGAAAGGCCTGCATTAATGAAGACTGATTTACCCGTTGGACAACTTGACTAAGAGGACAGATGGCACAGAAAAAAGCGTTGATTGCTTGGGGAGGCTGGGAAGGACATACACCCCAAGAGAGCACAGAAATCACAAAAGGGATTCTTGAAAATAACCACTTTGATGTTGATGTGGTGGAGGGGACTGAAGCCTTTCGGGATCCAGATTTGTCTCGCTACAACCTGATCGTCCCTGTGATTACAATGTCAACCATTGAAAAAGAAGAAGTTGAAAATCTGTGCAAGACTGTTGAAAAGGGTACTGGATTGGCCGGCTTCCATGGTTGCATGTGTGACGCCTTCCGCAACAGCGTTGATTATCAATTCATGACCGGAGGTCAGTGGGTTGCTCACCCAGGCAATATTATTGATTTTTTAGTAGAAATCTTCCCTACCAAAGATCCAATCACAGAAGGCATTCAAGATTTTCCCTACAAGTCCGAACAATACTTCATGCATGTGGACCCATCGAATGAAGTACTGGCAACGACCACCTTCACGGGTGAACATTGTTCCTGGGTCAAAGGGGTGAAAATGCCCGTGGTATGGAAAAGAGTGCATGGAGTGGGACGAGTCTTCTACAGTGCCTTGGGCCATGTTGCAGAGGAATTTAAAGTCCAGGAGATGGCAACCATCTTTGAAAGGGGAATGCTTTGGGCAGCACGCTAGTTGTTCACTGACTAAGGGCAACTATTGATTCTGAGCTTCGGCTTTCTGCATCAAGAAATCGAAGCTCATCTTGATTGATTCAAAAGAGTCTCTGGTGCTCGTGTCCTGCTCCACAATGAACCACTCACAGCCAGCCTCATCTGCTTCTCGAATGATGGCATCCCAGTTCAAACTCCCTGTACCTACTTCACCAAAGAGAATCTCTCTTTCTAAAGTGACTACATAATCTTTGAGATGAAGTAAGGGCAGGCGCCCTTTCATTTTGCGACACCATTCGACTGGATCTTCTCCACCTTTTTGAACCCAGAAAGTATCAAGCTCGGCTTGGAGGAACTTGGAGTCAGTGTTTGTTAGAATCAACTCCAGAATGGATTTGTTTGCATAGCGAACAAACTCCAACTCGTGGTTGTGGTAGGACAACTGCTTCCCCCCATCACGCAAGATTTTCCCTGCACTTTCCAACTTATTGGCCAACACCAAGCAAGCTTCCATTGAATCAATTGCATAGGAACCAGGATGAGGAAAGGCTGTGTGTTTACAACCCAAAATATTCAATCTCTCGACAACCTCTAATGGTTCTTCCAAAATTTTATGTGATGGTTCGTGGGTAGCACAAATGATCAACCCTTCTTCATCAGCCAGTTCCCTAATCACTTTTGAGTCTTGAACACCAACTCCAGAAACCTGAATCGCCAGATACCCAATTTCTTTTACTTTTTTTAGAGTGGATCTGAGAGAAGTTACATCCTGACAATGATCTCGCAGGGTATAAAGGGTCAGAGCAATTTGTTCTGGACGCATGGCTGGTGGACCTCAAGGGGTTGATTGAATTTGGTGAAAACGAACTTCAGACTGTCTAAAATTGCTCAACTCGATCTGTTTCACAGATTCTCATTAAAGTATCTGTGAGCCTAGATCAGTTCCCAAGAGTTATTCAGTCCTGATCGAATTTCCGTGAAGCTACTACGTGGGTTCAATAATTGGGGCTTTCTCATCCTCAGGTCCAATCCAAGTGAATGGATTGAAGGCCACTTCCCACAGATATCCATCTAAATCCTTGAAATAACCGCTGTAGCCTCCCCAAGATGCTGGTTGTGGCTTCTTCACAGGTGAAGCCTCTGCAGCCACGGCATCAGCATAGATATTATTCACCTCTTTCTTCGACGTGACATTGTGAGATAGGGTGAATCCTCCAAAACCAACTCCGGATGAATCAACCCCAGCATCTCTAGCGAGAGCATCCCAGTTGTAGAGAGCTAGCCAAGTCCCATTCAAAGTGAAAAAGGCAATATCTGGAGAGGACTTTTTTCTCGGAAATCCCAAGCCTTGCTCATAAAAGTTGGTGGCGATTTCGAGGTTTCTGACTCCTAAAGTGATCATACTGATACGAGGAGACATCAGACTTTCTCCATCCAGTTAAAATAAGATAAATTCACAAGAAATATTTAGAAGGCGGCGAATTGTCCTGCCAGTGTGGCGCAGTGATGTTGCCAGAAACGTAATAAGACATTTTGGAGTAGTTGGAACTCAAGGGGACAACGTCTTGTGGAGCATAGCGAATCGTCAGTCCACACCTGCGTCGTGATGACTTGTTTTTGGGCGAGCCATGCACCAGCAGTGAGGAGTGAAGCGAGAACTCCCCAGCTTTGAGGTTGTTTGAAAATGGTTTTTCAAACACCGAAATATCTTCAATTTGCTGATTCAGCACAGATTCTTCTGAACTTTCTTTCCAGGGAATATGCCCCACTTTGTGACTACCTGGGAGGAACTGCATTGCTCCGTTTTCTTCATCCGTGTCATCCAAGGCTAGCCATACCGTCACAGTCTTCGCAGGAGTAAGCCCCCAGTAGGAGGCATCTTGATGAAAAGAAACGGCTTTCCCGTCACCGGGCAGTTTACAGAAATAGTGCGTAGCCCAAGCCACCAGGCCATCTCCAAGCAAATCGCGAACACCAAGCAGCAGTGGTTCAGCATACATCGTCTCCCAAATTCCCCGGAGCTTTGTGTGGTAGCAATTCAGCGAGTATTGTATGGAATCTCGTTTGTCGTCACCACCCAAGTGAGTATCTCCCTTGTCAGGAGACTCAGCAAGCTGTTGAAGCAATTGATCAAAATATTTTCGCTGTTTCCCAATTTCTTCAGCCGAGAATCCTGGCAGGGGACTAATGAAACCAAATTGGTTGAAGTGCTCTATCTGATCTTGAGTTAGAAATTCTGGTGCATCTGTCTTAGAGGGATAAAAGGTGTAGTCTTTGGGCGTCATGTTTTTCCTCTTTTCAGAAAGAAGTGGATCAGAGATTGTCTTTTCAGCAATAATAATTTTGTTCGACTTGTAAAAGCCTCCGCTTTTCTGAGATGTTCCTATTTCAACTCAAAACGCTCTTAAAATATAAAAAGCTAATTTTTTCAATGATCAGACTTAAAGAAATCGCCGAAGTGTGTAGTGTCAATGTCTCAACCGTGTCTCGGGCTCTTAAAGATGATCCTAGAGTTAAAGCCGACACCCGAAAAAAAATTCATGATACGGCAAGTCGCATGGGCTACACCCCCAATTGGGCGGCGCAATCACTCAAAGGAGGTAAGACCAATACCATTTGGTTTTTGATTGCCGATCTCTTTAACCCCCTAACTGCTCAACTGGCCACCCATTGCAGTCATGAACTAGCACAGGCCGGATTTGATTTATCCGTCATCCTCTATCATAACGACGAGGATCGGTATGAACACCTCCTCCGCAGACTTCATTTTGGAATTACAGATGGGGCTCTAGTTGTTGGTTCGCACAACTTTAACTCTTTCAAAAAACGTGGCCAATTGATCGATGATCTCCAACAAAGATCCTTCCCAGCAATTTTCCTGGATCGATTTGAAAGAGAGACTAAGTTGCCAATCGTTACCACAAACCACATTTCAGCGATCTCAGCACTTCTTGAAAATCTCCTCTTTTCCTCGCCTGATCTGGTTGTGGATTTGTTTTCACCGAGTCAAAACATGGTTGAATATTCTCGCCAGCAAGCCCTTTTGAACTTATTGAAAGTTAAACATCCATCTCATCAATCATTGTTTGGCAATTCCAACGATCAAATTTTACCTGGAAAAAAAGTCGCGATCTTAGCAAGTAGTGAAGTTCGTGTTAAGAAATTTCTTAAGAAAAGGGCTCAAGAACTGGAAAATCGGGAACTACTTATCGGGGTTTTTGATCAGTGGTTGGGAAACACAACACCGTTTTTAGAAGTTTTTATTTGCCAACAAGATTTCAATCAGATGGCTCATCAGGCTTGCTCCCTGTTAATTTCTAAAATACAAAACCCGAGCTTTAAGATCCCAATAAATACTCGAGTACCATATAAATCTCTACTTAAGCTTTTCTGATAAACTGATAATTTCTTCTTGACAAATATCACATGAATTCATAGTGTTCGTCATTATTTAAATACAAACGTTTGCAAAATGAAAGAGGAAATTTGATTCTAGAAGTCCAAAGAAAGCTTTACCGCGCTAAAGTGCAGCAATTTATGGATCGTCTGGAGCAGAGGATTCTTGCAGACCATGTAATCCTGGAGGGGCGTTTCGCAAAGAGTAAGGACCCTATACCCTTTCAACAACGTCTAGACCTTGAGTATCAGGCCATCCAAGAGGGAGAAGAGTGGGGCCAAACTTGGGACAGTGCTTGGTTTCACCTGTTGGGGAAGATCCCAGAGGATTGGGCAAATGGTGAAGTGGTTGCCCACCTTGATTTCAACGGAGAAGCCCTCGTCTTTTCGCCAGAAGGTATTCCACTTCAAGGGCTCACGAATGGAAGTGTCTTTGGAAGAATCACCCGCCACAATTTTAGGCTTGCTGCACCAGTTCTGAAAAATCCCCAAATAGAACTTTGGGTAGAGGCAGCTGCCAATTCAATTATGGGCATCCATCGACCACGTGATCCTGAACGTGGCAAAAACACTATCGAAGCTTCTGGAAATCAAGTTGCCTCCACGGCAGCTACTCTACGACCAGGAGACACAATCAGTCGGCATGGCAGTTACCGGGGTATTGTCAATCGTATGAGGCTCGCCCGATTCAAGCGTGATCTCTATGATTTCTGGCTGGATATGGAGGTGTTGAATGGACTCTTGGATTCTGTGCCTGACAGTAGTACAAGGTATGCTCGTATTTTAGAAGGGCTGGTCAAGGTTACCAATATTTTCAAGGATGCTGAAGCGAACGTTGGACAGTGCCGGGAAATGCTGCAGCCTCTCTTACAACAATCTGCTAATGCGAGTGCACCCACAATCAACGCTGTTGGCCATGCTCACATCGACACCGGTTGGCTTTGGCCGGTTCGAGAAACTATCCGAAAATCTGCTCGCACCTTCGCCAGCCAATTGGATCTGATGGAGACATACCCCGAATATGTTTTCGGGGCTTCCCAACCACAGCATTATCAATTTGTCAAAGATCACTACCCTGAACTTTATGAGAAAATTCGAGAAGCAGTCGCCGGAGGTCGCTGGGAACTGCAAGGAGGAATGTGGATCGAACCGGACTGTAACCTGATCAGTGGCGAATCCATGGTTCGCCAGATTCTTCATGGCAAGAACTTCTACATGGATGAGTTTGAGGTAGATGTAAATAACTGTTGGATCCCTGACGTTTTTGGCTACTCCGCATCCATGCCACAGATTCTCAAGCTAGGTGGCTTAGAACACTTCCTCACACAAAAGATGAGCTGGAGCCAGTTTAATCGTTTCCCGTACTCTACCTTCCTATGGCGTGGAATTGATGGAACAGAAGTCCTTACTCATTTTCCGCCTGAAGACACTTACAACAGCCAGCTTCAACCCTACGATTTACAAAAAACCGAGCGAAATTTTGTTGAGAAAGGGGTACTTGACGAAATGATGTGCCTCTTCGGAGTAGGAGACGGGGGAGGTGGTCCGACTGCCGAAATGATTGAGCGTGGTTTACGACAAAAAAATCTTGAGGGAGTGCCTAGGGTCAGTTTTGGACGAGCAGATCAGTTCTTTGAGCGAATTTCTGAAAAAACAGAAGAGCTCCCTGTTTGGAGTGGAGAACTCTATCTGGAATTGCATCGGGGTACCCTAACTACGCAAGCGAGAACCAAGCGCAATAATCGAATGCTTGAGCAGAGTCTCAGAGCTACGGAATATCTCCTATCATTGGGTTCACTCAAAGACTACCCCCAGCAGGAATTGGACAAGATTTGGAAAACTCTGCTGATCAATCAGTTTCACGACATCCTACCTGGTTCAAGTATCCATTGGGTCTATGAGGTCACCGAACGAGAGCATCAAGATGCCCTTGAAACATGTGAACGCTTGAGAAGTGAATCTGCGGAACAGCTATTCGATCAAGACAAGTACGCAATCACCCTGATCAACACACTGAATGTAGCATATGAACGTCAGATTGAATTACCTGAAAATTGGAAAGGAGGACTCCAGGATGAGGATGGTAATGACCATCCTGTTCAGCAGGATACGGATGGCAAGCTTTCAGCCCTTGTGAGGCTTGCACCTCAGGAAATTAAAACTCTCCGATTAAGTAATGCAACCCAGCAAACCAAGAAAGCTGATGCACTGATTCTTGAAAACCAGTTGGTACGTTACGAATTCAATCAACACGCACAACTGGTTGCCGCGCTGGACTTGGAGACGGGTGAATCCATTTTGGCAGATGGAGCAGTTGGCAATGTACTAACGTTGTATGAGGACCGACCTCACAACTGGGATGCTTGGGAGATTGATATTTCTTATGAAGATATGGTCGTAGAGACAGCTGAAAGTCATGCGTGGCAATCTCTTGGAGCAGGTCCAGTTAGCCAATCTCTGCTCTTCAAATTAAAAATTGGCAATTCAAGGATTGACCAGAGGATCACCTTACAAACCAATTCCAAGGCGTTGGAATTTGACACAAAAGTTGACTGGCAGGAGTGTCATCGAATGCTCCGGACTTCATTTCCTGTCAATGTGCAGACGGACTACGCAACCTGCGATATCCAGTATGGACATGTTCAGCGTCCCACCCATCGAAATACAACATGGGACATGGCACGTTTTGAAGTAGCTGCCCAGAAATATGTTGATTTGTCAGACCACCAGAAGGGAGTAGCCCTACTAAACGACTGTAAGTACGGACACAAGCTTCATGAAAACATTCTGGATCTTCATCTCCTTCGGGCTCCAACGCACCCTGATCCTGATGCAGATTTAGGAAACCATCAGTTCTGTTATGTGCTCTATCCACACAACAGCCCCTTCCAGCAATCCGATGTTATTGAACAGGCCCAACAGCTAAATCAAGCTCCTTTGTCCATCCAAGGCAAACCGATTTCACCAATTCAACCTCCTGTAATTGTGGAAAGTTCAGATGTAGGACTAGAGGTGCTCAAGAAAGCGGAAAAAGAAAATTGCCTTGTTCTTCGTGTTGTTGAGAGAAAGGGCAGGAAAAGCGAGGCAACCATTCGCTTGACTGATTCCAATCAAAATCTTAAATCCACAGACTTGATGGAGTGGAACGACTCCGGTGAAGCTGTTGGAGGAGAATTGAAATTGACCCTCAAACCATTTGAGATTATGACTTTCAAAATCACCCAATCCTCCTAACCCCTTTCAAAAGGATGCCTATGAAATGAACTCTTGGATCATCTTTCATAACGAACTTATTTCAACTTCCTATGTGAGGTCGATATGTTTAAAAAACTAGCATTAGTGGCATTGAGTGTGGCTGCGATTGCAGTCAGTGGGTTGCACGCTGGTGGTCACAGTAAGGCCAGAAATAAAACAGTAGTTTTTGACATTGACGGTGGTAAGGTAGCACAGCCGTACAATTTCAATAATTTAGTCCCGGGTACCACAAGAAGTAATGGGATTCACCAAGCGGTCTTTGAACCATTGTTCATACTTAATTATGAAACTGGTGAAATTGACCCTTGGCTCGGCGAAAGCTTTACTTCAAACAGCTCACTTGATGTTTGGACATTAAAACTTAAGAAAGGCATCAAATGGTCTGATGGAGAAGATTTAGACGCAGATGATGTTGTTTACACCATTCAAATGTTACTTGATGACAGTACGCAATCTTTACGTGATGCTGCTTCAATGCAACAATGGGTAAAGTCTGTTAAAAAACAGGATAAGCATACTGTAGTTTTTAACCTGACAGAGCCCAATGCTCGTTTCCAATTAGATTACTTCTCTGTAAAAATTTATGGTGGAGTCATCATCATTCCAGAACATGTTTGGAATGGGCAAGACCCGTTCACATTCAAGTTTTATGATAAAGAGAAGGGGTGGCCCTTGGGTTCAGGTGCTTACACTCTCAAGAGTGCATCTGAAACAGAGTTCATTTACGATCGAAATGACAACTGGTGGGGTGTAAGTCAAGGCTTACCACTTCCGGCTCCGGAGAGATTAATTTGGGCGGTCACTATGACCGAGGAGAATCGTTCTATGCTGGCTGCAAAGGGTGAATTAGACAGCGTCATGGATGTTACCCTGGGTGCTTTTGAGGCAATGCAGGCGCGAAATGATAATATGCAAGCTTGGTTTAGTGAACTACCCTACAGTTGGTTAGACCCATGTGCACGCCAACTTTCAATTAATACTCAAGCAGAGCCTTGGGATGATCCTGCAATGCGATGGGCACTAAATTATATCATTGACCGAGAGGAAATTGTTCGCGTTGCATATGAGGGAACAACCATTCCATCAATGACCCTGTTCGTACATTATGGCGGATTATTTCCCTACATTGATGCAGTAGTAGCAGCTGGGATGGGCATGCGCCTCAATGCGAGTCCACACATTGCCCAAAAGATAATTGAATCTAAAGGCTGGACAAAAGGTTCGGATGGTTTTTACCAGAAAGGTGGCAAGACTTTAGAATTCGTTATTAAAACCCACGAAGGCTTTATCGAAAAGCGTCGAATTGCTGATGTCGTCGTAGAGCAGTTCCTTGATGCTGGCATCAAGGCAGAGCATCGTCCGATTGCAGGAGCAACATGGGATAATGACAGATATACTGGTAATTTTATGGGTTCAATGGACTGGCACTCTTGTGGTTC
>NYTS01000044.1 GCA_002683655.1 Deltaproteobacteria bacterium | reverse complement strand
GAAAAACACTTTGCTACAACAAATCAAAAACGATGTTGGAAGTTTCTTTGAAACTGCTCATCCATAAACTAAACAACCCTTAAGCTCCAACGCCAAAATTTCAGTCAAATGCAGAATGGTAGTTAGGAGGTACTTTTTTTCCAGAAGTTGCTGTTCCCGTTGGAAATAGCATTGGAGAAATTTCTGAATGGAGAGAAGAAAATATCCTCGGCTTGGGGGTTGGAGCATTTTTTGGTCTGGGTTTACTTGGGCCAGTCCAGATTGGGTATCGAGCAAACAAACATTATTATCAGCATGAATATCATCTTAGTGAGAGCGCAGGTACAGGGATCAAGGGTGAGGGAGTTTCAACTTCTTTCGAGAGTGGGATTTTGTTGCCAACAATTTTTAATATTTTCAGTTTGGCTGCAAGCAGTGTTTATTTTCCACCAAGACCTGATGGTCCTGAGAATAAAATGAATTTTAAAGGCGGTAGTGTATCTTCGATTTCTTTTAATCCAAATAACTATACAGTCATCGGTATAGGGATGAACTTAAGTTCAGCGTGGGGTGATTGGGTTTAATCTGGAAGATAGTTTGGGTACTAGCAATGAGAACTTTTTAAAGAGCATCCGTGCAGTTAGCCTGAGTATCCCGATTGTAGACTTGCATTACAGTGAAAAGACCACTTCTTATGCGGCAATCAAAATTAAAGAATCCACAATTGAAGCTTCAATTCTTTATGTTCAAATTGGTTACAAGCAATACGAAATTTTCTTAAGAAGAAGTCTGGGTGAAGATTTTCAATCTTATGGAAAAGCAGCGTATCCAATGATTACCCTGACAGCTTATTTTGGTTCTCGTGGTGTGTCTGAACAGCCATCTAGAGAACCAAAAAACCCATAAGTTTTTCCTAACAGATCTGCGAGTAGATCCTCACTCGAGGCATTAGCAAATCCAATTACGAATTGATATTTTTTAAAAAAGTAATTCGTACGCCTGAGGGCATTAGCCGGAAAAAGTACTCATAAAGATTTTAGAAGAGCGCAAGCCATAGCACGACAAAGAGTTCAAGGATTTGTTCTAAAGCTCCTAGGCAATCACCAGTATAGCCTCCGAGTCGCTTATTGAGATAGCGACGCATCAACAGTACGATCACGAAGCCTCCCACCAGAAAACCCAGTAGGAAAATACCTTCGACCAGCAAAGCTGCCAACACAACAGAGGTCAAGCCTGCAAACAGTAGTCGCCATGGAGAGTGAGGTGCAGCTAGTAGCCGCATTTTGCTGTGTTCGTCACGCTGTACGTAGCTACTGATATTCTGTAACAGCACGGCTCCAAAGCGGGGATAACTGTGCATCAGCACCAGGGCTAGGGGAATCTGACTTGAATCCAGCAACAAAAGTGCATTGCCCTTCAGCAGAAAACTAGTGATCAGACCGAGTACGCCGAAAGTGCCTAGATACGAATCTTTCATGATTCGCAGTACCTGATCCGTAGTCCAGCCTCCTCCCATCCCATCACAGAAATCGGCGAAGCCATCCTCGTGAAAAGCCCCAGTGACCCAGATACCAAGAGCCAAGGTGGCCCAAACAGCCAAGCCAGTGCCCCACAAGCTCTGCAAACCCAGAAAAGCTAGCGCACAGATGCCACCGATCAGCCAGCCTACCCAGGGCAGATAGCTGGACGCCCGTTGCATCTGAACAGTGGAATAGGCAACGTGAGGGGTCGGTAGGCGAGTGAAGGACTTGACGGAGAGCCAGAACGCCTGCCATTCACGATCCAGCAAGTCAGGGATATTCAGGGACATGCCTGACTGACTCCGGCAGATTCGAAGGAAGCCATTTCATTGAGGAAGCGCACTGCAGACTCCAACAAGGGTAACGCAAGGGCCGCACCGGAACCTTCTCCGAGGGCCAGGTTCAAATCCAGTAGGGGGGTCGCGCCGATGGCATCCAGCAAATGGCGATGGCCCGGTTCTCGTGAACAATGGGCAAAAATACAGTAGTCAACCAGGTGTGGATAGCTCAGCAGGGCCGGCAAAAGGGCAGCTGAGACGATGAATCCATCCACCAATATTGTGATCTGCAATTCTGCTGCCTGCATCGCAGCCCCACAGAGCATCGCTAATTCGAAGCCCCCAAAAGTAGCGAGAACTTCCCAGGGATTCTGAATATCCTGATGGAATTCAATGCCTTGCTGTAGCAGACGTTGCTTGCGCGCCAGCCCTGATTCATCCAAGCCTGTACCGCGCCCAAGGCAATCTTTCAAGGGTACATTGAGCAAGTGGCTGGTCAGCAGACTGGCGGAAGAGGTGTTGCCAATTCCCATTTCTCCGAGGCCAATCAGGTTCCCTCCCTGTGCATGATAATCCCGAATCAAGCGAGCTCCTATCGAGATTGCTTGAGTACATTGGTTGGGCGTCATGGCCGCTTCTGTAAGGAGATTACGCGTACCTTGAGCAATTTTTGCTGAGATGAGGTTTGAATCAGAGGGCAACTCACCACAAACTCCAGCATCAATGATTTTCCAGTCCCAGCCGTTTTGTCGACAAAACACGTTGACCGCGGCTCCTCCACTGAGGAAATTCAGGACCATCTGACGGGTGACTTCCTGGGGATAGGCGCTGACTCCGCTCTCGGCAATTCCATGGTCTGCAGCAAAGAGAAACAGGGTAGGATTTTTGATTTGAGGGGTCAGGTTCTGCTGAATTTGACCAAGCTGTAGCGCCAATATTTCCAGTTGTCCCAAGGCGTGGAGTGGCTTGGTTTTCTGGTCAATTTTTAGTTGAAGAGCTTCCTGTTGTTCTGTGGAACGAGGTGAAATCTGAAATGCTGAACTGAGTGTGCGGAGATCTGTAGAAATTTCAGGCAAAGCGTGGGGACCGTTTTTCGAGGAAAGCAGACAGTCCTTCTTGTCCATCAGAATGCTCAACAGTGCGAACCAGGCTCTGACGTTCGTGTTCCAGTTGGGTTTCGAGCGGAGTGTTCCAGGATTCGTTGAGCAGCTGTTTGACGGTTGCGAAGGCGTGGCTGGAGCGTTCGGCCAAACGGCTTGCCCAACTCGGGGTTTCTGCTGTGAGTTGATCAGGAGACACAACTCGGTTGACCAANCCCCAGTTCAGTGCTTGTTCTGCGGAGATCCATTCATCTAATGCTGCAAGCTTCAGGGCACGTCCAAGTCCAACTAAACGTGGAAGGAACCAAGTTCCTCCGCCATCCAAACAGAGTCCCTGACTGGTGAAGGCTTGTTTCAGACGCGCTGTCTCAGCCATCAGTCGGAAGTCGCAGACCAGGGCGAGGGAGGACGCCTCCGGCTGCAGATCCATTGATGACTGCCAGGATAAGCTTAGGGAAGCGACAGATTTCAGTGATGCAGAGGCGAACACGAGTAGCCAACTCATGAAAGGCCGTACTGGGACCCTGTGGATGTGAACTGATCCACTTCAGGTCACCTCCTACTGAAAACATAGTACCCTCTCCGGTGATGGCCACTACCTTTACAGATTCATCCTGTCGGAGTTGAAACAGGTGTTCCAACAATTCTCTGGCCATCTCTCGCGTGAAGGCGTTGCAGGCCTCAGGTCGTTGGAGATGGAGCCAAGCCAGAGAATCCTGTTGTTCCAAACGTACTGGGTTCATCGTCAATTCAGGTTGAGATGCTTCAGGGGCACACTCTGAATTTCAAGTCCATCATAGTTGCTGTCATCACTGGAAGAATTAGAGAATTCGAGGGAGTAATCTTGGTCATTTGCTGTGGAACCATCAGCGAGTCCAATTAATTTGATGGTCTGGGGTTGAAACCAGTTGCTGGTAGTGAAGGTTAGGAAGCTACCTTGCGTGATGACAGCCTTGGTTGTATCTGTCGAAGAAGTACTGATGATCACATCAGCTTTGGGCTTGCTTTTGAGTTGAATGGTAATCTGTGCATCTCCACCAGCTTCATCAGTTTGTTCGTCTAATGCGTACACTATAAATCCAGCCTCCGTTGAGTCTAGACTGATGAAGCGGACAATCCGCTCTGGGGTGGTGTAATTAGGATCTGCCTTTTGAAACGTCTTATCTGCAGCGCCTATTACCACTTCAAATTGTTGACTACCATCAATTTGGTAGTCGTCTATCCCAGTAACTCTAATGGTTTGAGGAGTTTGCCAATTAGTACTATCGAAAATGAGTATTGTAGGAGATACGCGGCCTTCTGAGGAATCACTTGTACTCAAAGGCAAGAATACCTCTTTACCTGAGCTTGGTTTGCTTCTCAATTTAACTGTAAACTCTTGTTGTGCTCCAGACTCGTTAATATATTCGTTTTTGGGCATNTAAATTAGAAGATCTTGGAGTTCATCATCTTGNTAGTAAACAGGAATTTTNTTNTGGAAATAANAGTTGTTNATATCTGTAAATGAAAAAATATTGGAATAGNCAGGATCGTTCGTGTTGANGGTAANACTCAANTTATCTGAGANTGAAGCTNTTGATTTATTTATAACCGTAATTTCTTGAAATTCACTCCATNGCTCAGAACTAANANTNAATGTGTTAGGAGAGNNANTAAAATTATTTGTAGATCCAAAATTNAANAAAACCTCATTTTCAGGCTCGGAAAGTAATCTTANTCCAAGTNTAGNCTCATCTTGGANAGTGGAGGTAGCGAGGAGGTTTTCGTCAGACATACCAAANTTGAATTCAATTCCTGANTTATCATCATCTTCNTTTTCAAGGCAAATAGACACACTTTTTCCNAAGTAANCAGGAATGTTAGTNTTCAATACAGAGANCTGAATCTTGAAGGGTTGATGTCCATCATCAATCCAGTCTTGGCTACCTAATATGGAAATGTCTTGGTATGTAGTAGCATTAGATTCATTAAAAATAATATCTTGAAAATTAATGGGATTACTCCCCTCGTCAATCAAGTAGCCCTCACTTTCATCCTCAGAAAATATTCTTAATTTGACAGTGCCCTCGATGGGTTGTGATAGCGCAATCTTGATTGTAGCTACAGGTGAATCAGTTTCTTTCACAACACTTATTGGCAGTGAAATGTTGAAATCAGATGTGTCGCCAGATATTTCTCCAGCGCAACTACCTGAAATAGTTGTAGTGTTGTCGAACTCATAGATATCAGAGGTAAGTGGTGAGGGTCGATAGTCGTCATCAAGGTTTACAAGATGGATATCTTGTGGGAGCAGATTATCGTAGTTGATGTCAGTACTAGAGACATCATAAAATTGAATTCGATAGGCTTGGTTTCCGTTTAGCTTATCATCTAAGCCAATCACCTTGATCTCTTCACCCAAGCTCCAGTTAGTAGAATCCAGAGTGACTCCAGTACGATTAGGATTGCCAATACCAGGTTCATCAGATCTTAACCTTAGATATACTGGTGCTGTGGGCTGATTTCTCAGTTTTAAGCGAAAGGCATAGACACCACCATCATCACTAGTGAACCTCTCTGCTTCTTCTTTGAAGTAGATAAACTCATAGCCTGCTGCAGCACCACTATTATCACTTCTCAAGTTGAGAGAAGTAGTCGCTGTAGTATTGAAACCTCCTCCTGTAGCTTGTAAAGTTACCTCTGTACTTAGATCTATTCCTGTCCTGAGCTTGAAGAATTGCTGATCATTCCAATTATTGCTATTGAAATTGATTGATGAAGTCTCGAAGGCATCTTTGATGATTTGCGAAGTATCGTTTGCTAATCGAACAGTCACTGTGGAACTTGGCTTGGCACGTAATTGAACAGGAAGGACGTATTTTCTTTGGCTAGCCATGTACTGCACTGAGCCTAACAGGATTCCAGCGTAATCATTATCTGTATTAGTTGGATAGAAGTCACTTCTTTTTTCATTGTAGTTTGTATCGTTACTAGATGATTTGATAGTCAGAGTTATTTGCTGAGATCCATCAATATCTGAATCATCTTCACCTTTGATGCATACAAGTTGGGACTGGTTCCAGTTACTAGAGTTGAAAGATAACCCTGATCCTGGTGACGGCTGACAATTATCAATGATCTGGTTACTGTTTGTACAGCTTGTTCTATCATTTACAAAATCTGCTTCCTTATTGGAAGAGTTAGAGGTTATGTTAGCCTCTACTGTTACAGAATTCATAGGTTTTGTGTTTAAACGAACAGCCAAGTAATCACAATTTCCTGATTCGGAGAGCCCAAGATTCCCCAGTTGCATTGTGAACCCTGGGGTGTTTTCATCTTGATTAGTAATGATTTCTGTTAGAAGACTGGTAGAGTTAATACTTTCATAAATTGTGTCACCACTAAAAGTGTATGTAAGATTATAATTCTGCGCACCATCAGCAGTACTATCTGATTGTCCAGTAACTTCAATATTTTGAGTTGTGTTCCAGCTATTTCTGTTGAAAGTTAAAGTACCTTGATTTGAAGATGTTATTTTGCCTTCACTGATATCACTGCTAACAAATTTGACAGTTACATTTTCGTCAGGCTTCATTTTTAGTCTAACGCCGAGCACAACTTTATTGCCAGCCTCACTAGTAGTCATTGAGTCTGGGTAATCAACAAAGATTCCAGGAACATCATTGTCTTCACGATTAACAGCGACTGACCAAAACTTGTTACTGAATGGATGTTGGCCTGTTGATTCGATATTGAGAGTGAAATTATTGTTTGAACTGTAATCGATATCTTCTTGCTTGGCTGTAATGATAAAACTTTGTGGAATCTGCCAATTTTCAGGAGTGAAGGTAAGTAGTCTATTTGGTGGTGATATACTGAGTAAAGCTTCTGCTATTTCTGGGGTATCTGGAGCGAAATCAATTGAAACTTCTACATTTGAAGATGGTCTGCTGGTCAGCTGAATAGGAAAAATAGCTTGTTCGAATCCAGGTTCATTGGGATTTAATTCAGTTACAGTCCCACCTGTTGCAAACGGAGCAATTCCATTGGGATCAGTCATATCGACATTGTGGAAAGTAAGATTTGCTGGTCCACCAGTGGGATCTATTAGTTTGATGTCTGGGTCATTTAGTTCGTCATAAACTGGATCATCAGACAAAACTTCTAGGTTCACACGAACAGTTTGATTGTTGTCAATGATTTCATCGTATTGTCCTTGAATTTTTAGTATTTGTGGGACATCCCAGTTAATAGGTGTGAAGAGCAATTCTGCGCTAGATTGAAATTGGTTATTAACAACAAACTGAGCTTCAGTTGGATCACTCGAAGTAGCGATAACAGCGACATTTTCTTTGGGAGGAGTGTCCAATTGGACTGTAATATTTGCGGACTGGCCTTTTTCATCAAGATCTGTGTCTGAAATAGTCACAGTCAGGCTCCCTTTCCCGTACTCTGGATCAGGAGTGGTGCCTTGTGTACTCTCCGGAGCGCAGGCGCCTAAATACAGCAACAGTGGAATGCCGATTAACAAAACGAGGAAGTGCTTTCGCAGTTTCAACATGAGATCAGTCACTGAGAAAAATTGTTGTTCAGCTGAGTAAAATGAGCGAACTGGTTGGCAGTAGAGGTCACGTGGTATGGTATCCGCAATCTTGTCTGAATTCGCATGACCCCATGCAAAAAGCGAGACAAACCTTTGCGCCAAACCTAATGCCCCAACTCCTATGATCTACTACCACTCTCAAACTCCAGGCGACCTAGAAGCCACGCTAGCCTATGGAGCATCACTGACCTGTGGCAAACTGCTGTTGATGCGCCATTCGGTAAGGCCACCTTTTCCCCCAGGAGTTTTTCATTTTCATGTGGATCTGACCCCTGAGGGGGTTCGGCTGGCAGAGGCTTTGGGGACACGATTGGGAACTCAGCTGATTTCATTGGATTCCAGCATGTCTAGTCGTTGCCTGCAGACGGCAGAAGCGATTGGTCGTGGTTCTGGTCAACAGGTACAAGTACGAGCCAATCCGAAGCTTGGGGATAAAGGGGTTTTTGTTCAAGATTCAGATCGTAATCATCAGTACATGGTGGAGCAAGGCCCACTGGGATTGGTCAATGCGGGCTTGCGTGGAGCCAGTGATTGTGGACTGAACCCAGTACGAGATGCGACACAGGAACTATTACAAGATTTCTGGGAGGAAGGCCTGCCGGAAGGTACTTGTCGTGTGGCTGTAACGCATGACACGATGTTATCCCTGATCCTAGGAATGCTGAGTGGTCGCCAAGCATTGGATGAGGAAGATTGGCCGAAAATGCTCGAAGGTGCGCTGTTGTGGGTGGAAGAAGACCGATTGTGGTGGTGCTGGCGCGGAAAGCTATACAGCCAACCACGCCAGGAGTGGTTGGATTAATTTACAACTGGCAACCCAAAGACTTGTAGTTCAACTGTCGCCAGCTCTGATCAGCAGGTCGATAACGTTGAATCTTGCGATTTCCGTTCTGATCACATTCCGTGAGGTAGATGAATTCTCGCAAAGCTGCGACCCGTATAACACGATAGTCCTCTCCGGCTGCGCGTTCTGTCTCGATTTGCCAGGACTGAGTTTGTGGATCGAAGCTCTCCACACGAACCAGACCGACTTCGGAGTACAAGCGGAAGGGTTGATTCTGAACAGTCACGCTCAGTTCGCAATTTGCTTGCTCCCATTCGCATTGAGGGGACGGAGTTTGGCGTGCTACCTCACGTGCGTTAGCCAAGGAGAAACTCTCTTCTTGGATGGGAAGAGGAGCGCAGGCGAGACATCCGCTTCCTAGTATTCCCAGCGTAATGTGTTTTAATTTCTTCATAAAACTCCGAAAAATCTTGCAAACCAAGCTTGATTTGGGTTTTTCTGGTTACCCTGCCTAATGGGCCTCTAGCTCAATCGGTTAGAGCAGCCGACTCATAATCGGTTGGTTCCCGGTTCAAGTCCGGGGAGGCCCACTCTCACGATACTTCTCTGCCTGAAAGCATCTTCTGCAGAGCAACTGATCAGATCAATTGTCTACATCTGTCAATTAGAGAATTAATTGCNCCTACAATTTTATCGTATCACAATAAAGGTTTTAAAAAACCTTTGCGGTACAAAAAGGAGGAGTAGGGAAGCTTAGTTGGTGATGGCGTCCAAAGGTACGCTGCTGAGGAAAGGCTTGAGGACATCTTCGTTGAAGGTCACCCCAATACCAATGAAGTAGTCACGGAAGGATTCTTCTTCACTGATGAAGTCATCTGCTCCTGCAGTGACAAAGAGATTTGAATGGAAGCGCCAACTGGCTCCTGCCTTGAGATGGGTGCCAAATTCCCCTCCGATATCCCAGACGTCTAGGTAGGTGCGGTACTGCTCGTCACGGCCAAAGAGTTGTTCCACTCCCAGTCCAAAACTGTTCTCGAAGAGGCCAATCTTGAAGAGAGTGTCGTAGAAGCGTTGCACTACTTGAGCAGAGAATTGTAAACTTTGTTCCACTTCCAGCCGCTCTTCCTCAATGTANGTAATTTGACCATTCTCTTCCCGTGTAATGTAATCCTTGGTACGGGTTCTGATCCCACGTGGATTATCGACCAACTCCAAGCGATAGAAACGATCTTTGAGCGGTTGCAACTGGACGCTCAGGTAGCCCTTTGAAGAACTTTCTGGACCATAAGCTGCCTGATTAGAGCCGTACAACTCAGCTCGGACGCCAATGTCGAGCTTGAGGCGGTTGACATCACCAAGCAATCCATTAATGCTGCCAATGGCTTCGTTCAACTCGTCGACGGTTTGCTCATCGTTGACCAGCTTNCCGATGGTGCCCTCCCCTCTTTCAATTTTGCCGCTGATTGACTCCACGTTATCCATCGTACGATCCAGCTTGGCCAGGGAGCGGTCCAGATTATCGACACTACTNTTNAGAGAGCTACGATTTTCTTCAAGAATGCCACGGAGATTGCCTGTGATTTCAGGTCCATCTTTAGCAAGGGATTCGGTGAAACTGTTGAGATTGTCTACCACCTGTCGCAACCCAGATCGGTTTTCAGTGGTGATAGTCTCAAGTTGAGAAGAGAACTGCTTCAGGTTAGCCAGGATGATCTTGACCTCTCCCTTGTTTTCGCCAGAGATTTCGGCAAGATCACTGCTGAAGGTTTCGATCTGACGCATAATGGATTCAATTCGCTCGTTGACAGTTCCCGTCAGTTCCTCNGTATTCTGAGTAAGCCCTTCAATGTTGTCGAGAATCCGTGTCAGCCGCTGTTCGCCTTGAACGCCACCGAGTGAGCGATCCAGCGCACCTGTGACACTTTTCACGTCACGCAGTATAGAACCGAGGCTATCGATCATGCTGTCGATATCACTTCCTGGAATCACCAGTTCGATCTCGTCTCCATCCTGCATGGTTCCACTCATTGAGTTACCTTGCAGGACTTCGACAAACTTGTCTCCAAGAATGCCAACAGACTTTATCGTCGCAGCACTATCACGATAAATCGGGTACTTGGCGTAGAGCTTGAGGATAACCCGTGCTTCGGAGGCTTCGAGTTCAATCGCATCCACGGTTCCAACCTTGATCCCTGCAACGCGCACGGCGGAGCCAGTTTGTAAGCCGCCAGAGTTGCGAAAGAGCGCGCTAATGCGGTAGGTTTCATCCAACTCAGGATTCCAGCCGGTGACGACAATCGAAGCTGTGATGATTAGGCCAGCTGCGAGTAGGATCAGCCCGCCAACTTTGAACTCAGCGCGCATCATTTGGTAGCAGGTAGGAGAGAGAGAAGATGGGATCAGGCGACGCCGGAATGTAGCCGATGTCCGGAACCTTCATCCGAGCGATGGCAACGATGGTGTGCATGAACTCCGTTAGGACTGGGGCGCGGATCGCCTGTTGAAGACAGATCATTTAACTACCTCATGCAACATGAATTCCGATTTGCATTTGTTCGATCAGCTTTTTGAAGGAGGGGAGGATCCGTCATTCCACCTAGCGCCGTCATTGCACAGCTTGCAGGAACTCTTCGCAGACTGGTTGTATCTGTTTCTGCAGGCCTGGAAACTCCCTACGCATGCGGCNGTGTGCTGGGAGGAAACGAGGTCTGTACTCGTTAACTGAGCGAATTTCTCTGCAGTATTGCCGTAGTGATCAACTGGAGAGAGAACTGCGTCAACTGGGTGTTTTTGATGAGAGAGAAGTCAAACGACTGACAGATAGGTTGCAGGTATTCCTGAAGATTGTGAGGAGCAGTGAGTTACAATCGATCCGCCTGTGTACTTTGGAAATGCTGGAACTCTGGTGGCAGGCGCTTCCTGAAGCTTTTGCGTGGGATCAACTGAAGCTGATGCGCAGTTGGGTCTTGATGTCGCATGGCGAAAGGAGGCTTGGTGGGTTTGGTGGCGCTTTCAGCAAGGTAAGCAGACTGTGCCAGAACATCCAAGGCAGTGGGTGAGCTTATGCCAGCAGGTAGCTCTGAAACAAGGTTGCCCAATCACCAAGGTGGAAGAGCAGGTCGCACAATGGGCTGGGGTACATTTACGTCAGGAAGGCCCTTGCCAACAATGGGCTGGGGTACATTTACGTCAGGAAGGCCCTTGCCAACAAGTCCCAACTGCGCAACGTGTCGAATTCAAGTGCACTGCCGATGGGCTCAGGAGGAAACAGCCCCAAGTGATTTAGAATTAGCCTGGCAAGCTCAGGATTTCCAAGAAGTATCCACCCAACAACTGATAGAGGTCCTGATTCCAACATTAAATCTACCCGAAGAGTCAAGGCAGACAAAGGAAGGAAGCCTCTTGCGCAGACTAGAGGTTTGGTCTGTTCAGCAGTGGCAACAACAAAGCGAGAAAGCTTTTCAAGAAACCCAGCTATTACTGGAACTATGTCGACGTCACGGTGAGTAACGTCTGCAACCAGGAGAGACGTTCAATAGTGGAGATCTATTCCGTCACTTTCGTCATCGGTTGAGGTTGCTTAAGCAAGAGGTCTTTCTAGTTGTTTTATTGGATAACAAGCATTGCTACTTGGGTGAACAATTGATTACACAGGGCCTACTCAATCGAAGCTTGGTTCATCCAAGAGAAGTGTTTGCACAAGCCGTTGAACAACGAGCGGCTGCGCTAGTCTGTTTGCATAACCACTCTTTAGGAGATCCACAACCATCGTCAGGAGATCACAAGGTTACGCAGCGACTGAAGGAGTCTGGTCAACTACTCGGAATTCCGCTGCTAGATCACTTGGTGATTGGCGAAGAGCGTTGTGTGAGCTTCGCAGACGAAGGCTTGCTTTAGGCATTTAAAACATCCAAGAAATTGGAAGTCATCAGTCATTTTTGATAACAGCAAATGAATCATTCTCCACTCCTCTCGATCATCATTCCCACCTACAAAGAAGCTGGCAACATCAAGAACTTAATTGAGGAAATCTTGGAATACTGTGCCCAGGACTCTTTAGAAATCCTGGTGGTTGATGACAACAGCCAGGATGGGATTGATGAGCAGATCTGCCTGCTTTATGAACAGGGCCTCAATATCACGTTGCTTCAACGCCTGGAGAATCGAGGTTTGGCGACAGCTGTCAAATTTGGGATGGATCGGGCAAATGGAAAGTATCTGGTCTGCATGGATGCTGATCTTTCTCACCCACCAGCGGTCATTCCCAAAATGATCCAGGTTCTGGAGGACCAGCCGGATGTAGAAGTGGTTGTNGGAAGTCGCTACGTTGACAAAGGAGGTTTTGCTGGGCGGTGGAATCAGTATCGTCAGTGGAACAGCAAGATTTCGACGATGCTGGCAAATTTGGTGATCCATGATCTTGGCGTGCAAGATCCGATGTCCGGATACTTCTGCATTCGTCAGGAGGTCTACTTGCGGGCTGCCTACATCAAGCCGATTGGCTACAAAATCCTTCTGGAATTACTGGTGAAGTGTGGTTGCTCGAAAGTTGTTGAAGTACCGATTACGTTCCGGGAACGCGCAAAAGGTGAGTCGAAGTTGAACCTGCGTGAGCAGATGAACTATCTGAATCATCTCAGCAGATTGTTTGATTTCAGTCATCCTCAGTGGAGNGCAGCGATCAAGTATCTGATCGTCAACATATTGGGAGTCAGCCTCATGCTCTTGCTATGGCTGATTCTACCTGATCCCAAAGGTGTCATCGGACCAGTTGCTCTGAGCTACCTCGGGATCATCGCAACGAATATCTTCTTTTTTGGGAGATATGTCCATTACAACGCTGATCAAATAGAAGTTGGATTTCCATGGATCAGTTTCACACTGATTACAGCTACAGAGTATATCTTTGTCTTGGGCTTTGCCTTCTTTGTGCTGAATTCAGTGAACACGGCTGGTTTACTTGGACTTGGGGCTTTAGGAACGTTATTCCGGTTCATGCTTAGGAAGTTGGTTGGACACGATAGTCGGGGTCCAGGAACCGTTCACAACTATAAAAATTCATTCAATCATTCTTCTGAGGAAGTGAGTTGCTTAGGATGTGGGAATCAACATTTTTCATATCCTTATATTAAGAAGTTTAGGTGGCTGCTCCAGTGTAAGTCATGTGGTTTTATGTTTGTTTATCCACAGCCTACAAAGGAGGAATTAGATGAGATTTACTCTGAAAATTATTTTGATGAGTGGGGAAGTAAAGAAGCAGAGAATGCTCTGCGTGAAATTAAGATGAAAACATATGATAAACAGCTTCGAGAAATTAGAAAAATTCAAGATTTTCACACGATCTTAGATATTGGTTGCGGGTTGGGATATAGCTTGGATATCGCAGCTGAGAAAGGCTATAAAGTTACTGGTGTAGAATCGAATCAAGCAGTTTTACCAGAAATTAGGAAGAGGCATCAACAAGTCTATTCCGATCTTGATCAAGTCTTGGCGAGTGGGCAAAAGTATGATCTGTTAACATTGATGGAGGTTCTAGAGCATTTACCTGACCTACCAGGGTTCCTTTCAAAACTATCACAACTAATGCATCAAAATTCTTTAGTAATGCTAACAACAATCGATGCTGATTCTGGCCGAGCTAAGTTCTTGGGGGATGGATGGTACCATATCCATCATGATCATCTCTGGTATTTTACACCGAGAATTTGTACTGAACTATTTGAAAGAAATGGCTTTCAGGTTGTTTGTATAAAGCCAGCAGATAAGTTTTTTACAATCCGCTATATTGCAGGAATTATTAGCNAAAAAACAAAAAACAAACCTATAAAATTTATTTTCAATTTAGTACTAAAAATNTTCCCAAAAATACTGTTAGATTTTAATTTACCACCCCAAAAAGAAGGACTATTTTTAATTGCTAAAAAAATGAATAAANAATACAATAATAATTTTTTAAAAATAGTTTTATAAGTTTCTTTCATAAATTATTGCATGGTTAAACTCTGATTTTTTCTGCCACAAGATATTACTTTCTATTTTGTTAATGCAATTGAGCAGTTTTTCTCTATCTCTAAAAGACTTATCGTAAGTAATGATAAATTTCGATTCTGTATTAATTTGACATTTATAATTATCTGAAAATATTTCTATATTACCTCTCTCAACCAATGGTGAAATATTTGAGCTAATTGAAATCTTTTCCTCAGGATTTTCTCTTAAAAAAGAGATAATTTCACTAGACGCAATTCGATCCTTTTCACTTGGAAAATATTGTATTAATATTTGACTCAATGATGCTGGCGTATTGAATAGAATACAAGTAACTGGAATACATATCAAAATCCGATTCTTTTCTAAAATANAAAAAATTTTTTCTTTGTGTTTTTGCAAATTTTCGAATGTCGCTATTGTAGCCAATGGAATTAACATGTCTCCATAATGGAAAGTTCCAGAATACATCTCAGACTTCCCAATTAGATTTATACCCAAAGCAGGTATTGTTAGTAAGAACCATCTCCAGTTCAATAAGGGTAAAAAAAGAAACGGTAGATAAACTAGTAACGAATAAATTAGCTTGTCAGTTAATCCTTGGAATAGAATTATATTTGAAGCAGTAATTTGATTATCTTCAAGATAGTAAGGGACAATCATAAATCTAGCTACAGGCATGTAAACTAAACTTATAGAAAATAAAATTATCCCATAAATTCTTGAATCTCTGGATGTTATCATCAGTAACCCAAAACCCATTGCAATGACGCCAGCATTCTCTTTTAGAGTCATTGCGGTAAGAGTAATGATGGCAACTGAAGTAAAATTCTTATCTCGATAGAAGATATATGCTAATGCTATGAAAAAGGGTGATAAATTTGTTAAGTGAAATTCCCACCTCAAAACAGAACTATAATGAGGATGTAAACAAAGCATAATAATCGATCCAAAGAAAAAAACATCTTTATCAATTATCTTTTTTTTATAAATTATAATAAAAAAAGAAGATACTGCTAAAAACTTTAATAAAATCAACCAATAAGAGCTAATAAATAAAGAATACAGAGGATAAAAAATAAGTATAAAAAAAGGTTCAAAATGAATCCCAAATCCATGAATTTGATTCATGTCATCAAAATAAGATCCATTAGTTACTAGATTTATTATCATGTTATGATAGATTCCTAAATCTAGATGATGGAATGAGAATGAAAAATATCGAGATACAAGACCCAGGAATAAAACCCCTAATGAAATCCAGATAAGATATAAAAATTTATTTATTTTTAAATTTAGCGATTTTTTCTCGGTTAAATATAGAACTAAATAAATTATTAGTGGGAGTATGAAAAGATCTGATCCATTTGGGCGAAGGATAAAAGTTAAGAATGAGAGAAAAAGAAATATGTCTGCCTTTCGATAAAGGTCATTAATGTGTTTTCTCATCTTAAATTCTGCTTGAGTAGTGGTAGCACGAGACTTCTCTCATTTGCACCTACCCATCAATTGTGGCATGGTGGTGCTGTTTGACTGACATTTGGTCAGTCTGAATCATGTTCTTTTGGGGTACAGCCACCTCGATCTTTCAGGAGACTTTATGAATTGGAAACACTTGGCACTGGTAAGTGCTTTGGTCGTAAGTTGGGTTCTGCCCACACAAGCGCAGCAGCGCTTCGTTTCAATTGGNACCGGTGGTGTGACCGGTGTCTACTATCCGACTGGCGGTGCAATCTGCCGCTTGGTCAATAAGGATCGCAAGAAGCACGGTATCCGCTGTTCGGCCGAATCCACAGGTGGTTCGGTGTACAACATCAATACCGTTCGTGAAGGCGAACTAGAATTTGGTGTGGCTCAATCCGATTGGCAGTACCATGCTTACAACGGTACGAGTAAGTTTGCCGATCAAGGAAAATTCAGTGACTTGCGTGCGGTCTTCTCGGTGCACCCGGAACCTTTCACCTTGCTCTCCCGAGGAGATAAGCCGATCCGTCGTTTTGAAGACCTGAAAGGATACAAGGTAAACGTTGGTAATCCCGGCTCTGGTCAACGTGCGACGATGGAAGTCGTCATGGAGTCCTTTGGAATCAAGATGAGTGACTTTGCCCTAGCAGCTGAACTCAAAGGCTCCGAAATGGCCCAGGCACTTTGTGATGGCAAAATCGATGCGATGATCTACACCGTTGGCCATCCAGCTGCTGCTATTACTGAAGCTGTCACCACTTGTGACGTGGATTTGGTTGATGTCAAAGGCGCTCCGATCGATAAGCTGGTACGTGAAAACAGCTTCTATCGAGTCGCTTCCATCCCTGGTGGAATGTATGCTGGGAATGATCAAGAGACATCGACTTTNGGTGTTGGTGCAACTGTGATTACCTCTGCNAAAGTTCCCGACGATGTGGTGTATATCGTNGTTAAGGCTGTCTTTGACAACTTTGCTGATTTCAAAAAGTTACATCCTGCTTTTGCAAATCTGAAGGAAGACCAAATGATCAGTGATGGGCTTTCTGCTCCACTGCATCCCGGAGCAGTGCGCTATTATAAAGAGCGCGGTTGGATGTAAGCTGACAGGCAGTGACTTCTGTGACTGCCTTGATGCCTCCCGAGTTGCATGTCTATTTCTCTTCCCACCTCAGATCAACCGATCGGCGACGCACGGGTACGTGTTCTCTCTGGAACCTCTGCCCGTGCCGTCTTTTTCTTCTGCGTACTTTGGTCCCTTTTCCAGATTTATGTTGCCAGCAGCATTCCCTTTTGGCTTTCCAGCCTGACTGGAATCAGCCTTGTCTTCAACAACCAGGAAGTGCGCCAAGTGCATCTTGCATTCGGCTTGGTGCTCGCTATGCTACTCTACCCTTTTGGAAAAAACAGCACTCACACCATTCCTTGGTACGACATCCTGCTGGCCTTGCTAGGAGCCAGTAGCTGCTTCTACCTGCTCGTCTTCAAAGATAGTATTGCAGATCGTGCTGGACTTCCTACCACCTCTGATTTGATCATTTCTACAATTGGTCTTTGCTGTCTTGCATTGGCGGTCTACCGTGCTCTTGGTTTGCCACTACTCGTTGTGGCCGGAGTGTTCCTGTCTTACGTCTTCTTCGGTGACAAGTCATTCATTCCAGAAGTCATTCAGTGGAAAGGAGCCTCACTGAACAAGGCGCTTTGGCATTTCTGGATGCAGACGGAGGGTGTCTTCGGGGTCGCACTGGGCGTCTCCTCCTCGATGATTTTCCTCTTTGTCCTCTTCGGTGCCTTGCTCGAACGGGCCGGAGCCGGACAGTACTTCATCCAGCTCGCATTTGCCCTGCTCGGACACTTCCGTGGAGGTCCAGCGAAGGCGGCAGTGGTGGCCTCAGGTCTTTCAGGACTCTATTCCGGATCCTCGATTGCCAACGTGGTGACCACTGGCACCTTCACCATTCCGTTGATGAAGAAGACGGGCTTCACTGCTGAAAAGGCTGGTGCCGTTGAAGTTGCTTCTTCGACAAACGGCCAACTCACCCCTCCAGTGATGGGTGCTGCGGCCTTTTTGATTGCTGAATTCACAGGGACTCCGTATCTCTCGCTGATTCGTCACGCCTTCCTCCCAGCATTGGTCTCCTACATCGCCTTGCTTTACATCGTTCATTTGGAAGCCCTGAAGCTTGGACTGGAAGGGCNCCCACGTCTNCCTACCCAGACAACGCTACTGCAGCGAGTAGCTGGTGTGCTGGCTGGTTTTGTTGGAATGNGCCTGCTGAGCATGGTGGTCTACTTTGGTTTCGGTTGGCTCAAAGATGTTTTACCTGGGCTAACGCTTGGTGCTGCCACCTTGTTGGTTGCTGGATTCTATCTGTTTCTAGTTCGGCTAGCTTCGAAGCTACCAGATTTGGATCAATCTGGAGAAGTGATTGATCTGGAGAAGCTTCCACCACCAGGAACGATTGCCCTCACAGGTTTGCATTATCTGCTACCGATTGTGGTGTTACTCTGGTGCGTATTGATCGAACGACTCTCACCGGCCTTGTCTGCCTTTTGGGCAACGATTGTGATGGCTACTGTGTTGGTCACCCAACATCCGCTTAAGGCTTGGTTCCGTGGAGAAAGTCAGTGGAGTAAACGTTTTCAACAGGGAACGCAGGATCTTTGGCGTGGACTAGCCAACGGTGCTGAGAACATGATCGGCATTGGTGTGGCGACCGGAGTGGCTGGTGTAATCATCGGTACAGTTTCGCTGACTGGAGCCCACCAGGTGATCGGCGAATTTGTAGAGATGCTCTCTAGTGGTAGCCTGATCCTGATGCTTNTGCTGGTCGCTGTGATGAGCCTGTTGCTGGGGATGGGCCTGCCCACAACAGCCAACTATATCGTGGTCTCTTCGTTGATGGCCCCAGTGATTGTGTCGTTGGGCTCTCAGAATGGGCTGATCGTACCATTGGTGGCGGTNCACCTGTTTGTCTTCTACTTTGGCATCCTAGCTGATGATACTCCACCAGTCGGACTAGCCGCTTTTGCAGCAGCTGCNATCAGCCAAGGGGATCCAATCAAAACTGGTATCCAAGGCTTCACGTATGATATCCGAACAGCGCTGCTGCCCTTTCTTTTCCTATTCAACACCGAGCTGTTGCTGATTGACGTCAGCTGGTTCAAAGGAATTTTAGTATTTCTGGTGGCTGCTTCTGCGATGATGCTCTTTGCTGCCGCAACCCAGGGCTACTGGTTGGTGCGCTGTCGTTGGTGGGAGACAATTGTCCTGTTGCTGGTGGCTTTCACGCTGTTCCGCCCAGGCTATTGGCTAGATCAATGGCAGGAACCCTGGCAGCGCTATGCTGGAACAGAATTGACAGAGCAGTTGGAACAGACCGGACGCAACCTGACGGTGCGGCTAGATGTTGAGGGGCCTGATTTTGATCGTCCAGAAGAACTTAACAGCCTGACGATCCTGCTGGAGCTTAAGGCCAACCAGTCCTTGCAGCAGGCGCTGGATGAGAACGGAATTCTAATTCAGGTGGATGCCGAAAATGTTATTCTTGAAGAACCCATGCCTGGTTCCACCTACTTCCAGCCTTTCCAGCGTTTTGACTTCTACATGGATGATCCCGTACGCTTGATCGCGGTGCTTGAGCCACAAGCCAATCGTCCTGCCAAGGAGTGGTTTTATCTACCGGCATTGGCTTTGCTGGCCTTGGTCTGGTTGGCTCAACGTCGTCGTTCTCGTCTTGCCTCAGTTCAAGGATGATCATGTCCACGTCCCATGTCTTTCCGCGTCGTTCAGATTCTCAGTTGCCCACCGCTGTTGCTGGCGAAGGTTGCTGGCTGGTGGATGCCAAGGGCCAGCGCTATCTGGATGCTTCCGGAGGAGCTGCAGTCTCCTGTCTCGGTCATTCAGCAAAACCGGTGCTGGATGCGATCTGTCAGCAACTGCAGCAGTTGGCCTATGCCCACACTAGCTTCTTCACGACGGAGCCTGCGGAGCAGTTGGCTGATTTGTTGATCCAACATGCCCCAGGTAACTTGGATCGGATCTATTTCGTCAGTGGTGGTTCGGAAGCGATGGAGGCTTCCCTCAAGCTGTGTCGTCAGTACTTTCTGGAAATCAATCAGCCGCAGCGAAGTCATTTGATTGCTCGACGTCAGAGCTACCACGGCAACACGCTAGGGGTGCTCAGTGTGGGAGGTAACCAGTGGCGACGGCAACCTTTTGAGCCCTTGCTCTCCAGTGGCGTCTCACACATTTCACCCTGCTATTATTACCGTGGCGCTGAATCTGGTGAGCCTCCAGAAGAGTATGGACTGCGAGTGGCAAATGAACTGGAAGCTGAGATCCTGAGAGTTGGTCCGGAACGAGTCGCTGCCTTTCTCGCAGAACCAGTGGTGGGAGCTACGTTAGGAGCCGTCGCACCAGTTCCGGGCTACTTTCGAAGAATCCGAGAGATTTGTGAGCAGTACGGGGTACTGCTGGTGCTGGATGAGGTGATGTGTGGGATGGGCCGCACTGGCTCCCTCTTTGCCTATGAGCAGGAAGGGATTGCACCAGATGTTGTGTGCATCGCCAAAGGCCTTGGAGCCGGACTGCAACCGATTGGAGCAATGCTCTGCACGGACACGATCTACCAGGCGATTGCCCAGGGGAGTGGATTTTTTCAGCATGGACACACCTACCAGGGACATCCGACAGCCTGTGCTGCTGGGGTTGCTGTTCTCCAGGAGATGCTTTCACAGAATCTCCCCGTGCGAGTGAAAGAAAAAGGTGAGCTCCTATACCAAGCGCTGCAACAGCAATTGGCCGAACATCCGAATGTGGGGGACGTCCGTGGTCGAGGTCTCTTCCTTGGGATCGAGCTGGTGCAGGACAAACAAACGAAAGAGCCTCTCAATCCAAAATTCAATCTTCCGGAACAGATTCGCCACACCGCAATGCAGCAAGGTCTGCTCTGCTATCCGATGGGTGGAACGATTGATGGTCGACGAGGACATCACATCCTGCTGGCTCCACCGTTCATCATCAATGATGAGGAATTGGATCTGATCGTGAGCCGGCTCTCCTCTACTCTGAATGCGACCCTTCCTGCACTCGATCAAGCCGCATGACATACCTGATGGTTGCCCCGAATGGCNCCCGCAAGACCAAGACCGATCATCCTGCTCTGCCCGTAACCTCGCCAGAATTGGTACAGACAGCCCTGGCTTGCTGGCAAGTGGGAGCGCAGGGTCTGCATGCTCACATCCGCAACGCAGATCAGTCACATCTATTGGATGCTGGACGCTACCGGGAACTCCTCGCCCTGTTGAAGGAAACAGTCCCAGCACTGGAAGTACAGGTGACCACTGAAGCTGCTGGAATCTATCAGGCTCCTGAACAGCGCCAACTGGTGTTGGACTTGCGTCCGTATTGGATCTCNTTGTCGGTTCGGGAAATGGCACGGGAGCCAGACAGCAAGGTTGTGCGGGATTTCTATGCTGAATTGTCCCAAAGCCAAATTCNCATTCAGCACATTCTCTATGACGCTAACGACCTACGACAGCTTTTTGACTGGATCACTCAGGGTGTGTTACCGCGTCCAGTGTCTCTCTCGATCCTTTGGGTTCTTGGGCGTTATTCCATCGATGGCAACAGTGATCCTGCTGAGTTGAATCAGGTTGAGACTACCCTGCAGGCGCTGGGAACNGATATTCCGGAACAAGTGATGGTTTGTGCCTTTGGTCTAGGGCAGAACCCCTGCCTGGTCGAAGCGGCAAAGCGGGGTTGGGACTGTCGGGTGGGTTTTGAGAATGGCTGGTGGAAGCAGGATGGCTCAATCGCACAGGACAACGCAGATCTACTGCAGGACTTACATGATCAACTGGGTCAGCGGGAAATGATTGTTTGAACAGGAAGAGGAAAGTACACTCTGGCTAATTGGCTGATCACATCAGCGATGCAACACTTACCAANAGGAGCAGCAGATGGATCTTGGATTGAAGGGCAAGAAAGCGTTAGTGACCGGTGGAACCAGAGGAATCGGACGGGCGATCGTGGAGNCTTTTGTGGGAGAAGGCACGCACGTAGCCTTCTGTGCACGCAATGCCGCCGAAGTGCAACAGGCCCAGAACGACCTGAGTGGCAAAGGCCCGACTGTGCTGGGAACCGCTCTCGATGTGGGGAACAAGGAAGCGCTGGAGCAATGGGTTCACGACTCTACCAAGGCATTGGGTGGTCTGGACATCGTCGTCTGCAACGTTAGCGCATTGGCAATTCCAACCAGCGAAGAGAACTGGCAGGCTTCCTTCAACATCGACGTGATGCACACGGTCCGGACTTGTACCACGGCGATCCCCTACCTTGAGCAGAGCGACTCAGCTTCGATTGTCAACATCTCAAGTGTCTCTGGACGAGAAGCNGACTTTGCTGGTGGACCGTATGGAACTGCTAAGTCTGCAATCATCGCCTATACAGCCCAAATCTCTTTCTCACTGGCCTCCAAGAATATTCGCGCCAACAGTGTCTCTCCGGGCAACACCTACTTCCCCGGTGGGGTCTGGGGAAACATCGAACAGGGCAACCCNGACCTGTTCAAGTTGGCGATGGACCTCAACCCAACCGGACGTATGGGTACAGTCGAAGAACAGGCCTTTCCCGTATTGATGCTTGCCAGTCCATTGGCTTCCCGTATCTCCGGAACCAACCTGGTGGCTGATGGTGCCCTGACCCGTGGGATTCAGTTCTGAGGGCTTAGTTACTGAGCACCTTCCACTTGCCTGGAGGAACTTCCAGGCAGGCTTCAATGGCGACAGTGGCGATTACGGAGACAGTGTTGTGCACCTCGTCAACCACATTCATTCCTCCCTTGGTCACTTCGACCGATACATTTCCACGCGGCAATTCACGGGCAACGATATCCCGATCGACCTTTTCGGGTTCCTGCACTCCGACGGTGACGTTTACCTGCATCTTTTCATGGGAGATGTCGAGGGAGCGGAACAGGATCAGTGAGCTGTGGTGAATTGCATCCTGGACGGCCCGACAGGCAGCCTTGGTGTAGTTCCCACCGTAGAGATCATTGCCGGTACCAATTTCAAGAATAAGACGTTGCATCAGCGATCTCCGGGTTCAATGTCGAAGTAAACAACCACAGCAACATTAGCGACCGTGGTTGTACCCAGTCCGTTCGGCTGGGGAATGTCGAGTCCACCGTGGACCACGTTCACCGAACTCTTGCCGTGAGGAATCAGTTTTTGAACCTGCACCACGTCAACCTGATCGGGTTGTTGTACAGCGATTTCTAGCTCAACGATCATGTCTGCGGGAGACGCACCGAAAGCCAAGGGGAGATTGAGCGAATTGCGGTAGAGGGCATCCTGGACGGCCCGACAGGCAGCCTTGGTGTAGTTCTGGCTGACCAGAGATACTCCCATGCCCAACTCCATCACCATTCTGGTTTTTGTCATGAATCTTCAAGGGTATTGGGTTGTGATCAATAGCAGACTTCCAGCTTCGGAAGCAGCAACGACAAGTTTTTCTCCGAGAGACAACGCTGGATTGAAACCGGAAAGCAGAAATCATCGGGGGATTGACTGCAAAAGTAAAATGGATAGAACATCCAGCGGTTCTATCCATTCATCGCATCAGGGAAAGCAACGATGGCCCAACTCGAATCACAGCGTCACCTCTTCGAGATTTCTCCAGAGATCGCCTACTTCAACTGCGCTTACAATGCACCCTTGTTGGTTGAGTCAGCCAAGGTGTTGATCGAGGGTGNGTTGTCGAAGTGTCAACCCTGGCAGCGCAAGCCCAACGATTTTTTTGACGATGCTGAGCAATTCCGGAAGCTGGCCGCAAGAGCACTGGGTGGTAATTCGGAATGTTATGCAGTGATCCCATCTGCCAGTTACGGGACTTCGACGGTGGCTCGGATTTTTGAAGAGAAGCTCGGTCGAGGTGATGAAATCATTGTGCTGGAGAAAGCCTTCCCTTCAGAATACCTGCCCTGGCAGCGGCTCAGCCAGGTTACCGAAGCCCAGCTGGTAGTTGTGCAGGCGCCAAATGACTTCAACTGGACCCAGGCGGTGCTGGATTGTTTCACACCTCAAACCAAGCTAGTGGCCATCCCTAATTGTCATTGGACAAATGGTGCACGGCTCGACCTGTTGGNGATCAGTGAGGCCACACATTCATTGGGAGCTTGCCTGAGCCTGGAACTTACTCAGTCGCTGGCAGCCCTGCCCTTGGACATCAAGCGAGTGCGTCCTGACTTCGTGGTGGCAGCTGGCTACAAGTGGTTGCTCTTTCCATATGGACTGAGCCTCTTCTATGTAGATCCACGCTGGCATGGGGAACGTCCGTTGGAGGAGACCTGGCTCAGCCGGGAGGGTGCTGAAGTCTTCGAGAGACCTCTGGACTATGAGGCACCGTATCAATCCGGAGTCCGGCGATTCGAAATGGGCCAGAAGAGTATTCCCTCGTTGCTACCGGGTGGGTTGGTTGCGTTGCGGCAACTTGGGGACTGGGGAGTGATAAACATCGCAGACACTCTGGAAGCGATCAATGACCGGATCGCACAGATGCTGGAAGAGATAGACTGGACTCCGGTTCCCAAACAACACCGCAGTCCTCACCTGTTGGGAGCATCTTCAAAGAGAAGAGTGTCTGAAGACTTCTTGGGGAAATTGGCTGAGCAAAATATCTTCGTTAGTTATCGAGGGGATTCGCTACGGATTGCCCCACATCTTCATATCAATGAGCAGGATTTGGAGAGGTTGCTTGGGGTGTTGAGGGACAGTTGAATGTTCACAGCAGGGCTGACAGTCTTCGGTATTGGTGCTCTCCTCAAAAAAGTTCAAAAGTACCTTAAACCACTGTCCATGAAAAGTAGGCACAAACAGTTCACAATCTTGGAAATCGAAACACTGATTGACTGAGCCTACCAGCTATCCTCAATGGATTTTTCGCCCACCTCGTATCCATACCGCTGGTAAAGTTTGAAGAAGCAGAGAAAGCGCTTCGTATCCTCGGGCAGCTTTGGAAACTTCTGCCGTTTCTTCGCGTACATTTTTAGCAACACCTCGGCGATGTCGTAGTCGAACGCAAAGGCTGCACCGGAGCTGGTNTTGAATTTCTCAAACGTCAACACCCGTGTGAACAAAAGCATCTCCGGTTCAAAGGACTAGCTCATCCCGATATCGGTCAAGATAACAGGCTCAAGATCTGGATTGAGGCAGTCCTGAAGTTCAAGAGCACAGATTTTAGAATCAATGTAGAAAAACTGAAAAAGAAAAGTAGCTTTTGGCTCTCCCTCGGATCTTCACAGACAATTGGGTAGCACTCGTGATATACTTATTTTTTAGTCAGTTTTAAGATCCTGCTTTTTTGGCTCTACACAGGAGAATCACGATGTACCTTAAGCACCTGACCTGGCGCGAGACCGAACAGTATCTGCAGCAAAAACAAAGCATCATCATGCCGATTGGTTCGCATGAACAGCACGGCCCCAATGGCATGATCGGCACCGACATCATTTGTCCGGTACGGGTTGCCGAAGACCTCTCCCAGGAAACCGGCATCCTGATCGGCCCTTCCATCGAAGTGGGCATGGCTCAGCATCACCTGGGCTTTGCCGGCTCCATCACCGTCCGCCCCACCACGCTGATTTTAATCATTGAAGACTATGTGAAAAGTCTGGCGAAGCATGGTTTTACTCACTTTTTCTTTTTGAATGGACATGGAGGCAACATTGCCACGGTCAAGGCCGCGTTCGCAGAAATTCATGCAGAAGCCAGCCTTGGACGAGCCCCCGTTCAGCAACCAGAGCTGGAGTTGGTGCTCCACAACTGGTATCAGGGACGACGAGTGACCGAGATGAGCAATCGCTACTTCCCTGGGATCGAGGGTAGTCATGCAACGCCTTCAGAAATTTCACTGACCTTCCACGCCTACCCAGAACACACCAAGCCTGCCGTGCCAATGGAACCCCGAGTGGCCCGTGGAGGCTCCTTCGGTAGTGCAGTAGATTATCGTCGCAAGTTTCCAGATGGCAGGATTGGCTCTGATCCCTCCGGTGCAACTGCCAAGATTGGTGCTGAACTGTGCCAGGCTGCAGTCACGGATGCGTTGGATGCGCTGCGTTATCGTGAATTCCTCTAGGCCTCTTGCTGAGATGTTGATGCCTGAACCACAGAACCTAGTCCAGCTGAAGGTGTGGGGTCTCTTCGGTCGCTTCGATTATGACCTACCGATCACTCGCACGGATTCCCCGATTGCGATCCTGACGGCACCCAATGGCTATGGCAAGACCCACCTGTTGCACATGACTGATGCTTTGGTCCGTCAGGATTACCTGGAGTTGAGTCGCTACACCTTNGACTCGCTGGATATCCAGCTGGCAGATCAATCCCAAATGACAGTCACTCGCATGAACACGGAAGGGAGTTCGGGGATCTGTCGGATGGACTTGAAGGAACGGTCGCTCGGCACAGAACAGAAACAGCGAGCCAGCGTGGTGGTTCATACTCAATGGGGGGCACGTTGGGAGAGTGAAGAGAATGATTCGGCTGCGGCAGAGTGGCCGGAACGCCNCAAGGAATTTCGAAACCCAACGGATNCCTGTGCTCATGTGCCTCACTGGGTGCAGGCTTGGCACCATCGAAGAGGGTCAGCATGCTGCCTTAAGTACGTTTGCCGGTCCAGTCAAACATGTGGGCTGAAATGGGTGGAATGTCCGAAGGATCGAAGCCGGATACCGTTCGGGAGCAGATTCAGCATTCNGTGCAACAGTCTTCAAAAGATTATGCCCAGACGGTTCGTGAACACGAACGCAACCTGCCACAGTCTCTGCTGCAAGCCTTGCAGGGTACAGAAGAGGTCTCAATAGGAGAATTACGAGATCTATTTGGGTGTCTTCAGGAGCAAGAGAGATGCCTGGAGGAATTGCAACTGATCAGCCTGGGTACGACGGAGAGCATTCTACCTACAGGAGCAAACTACCTTTCTGAATAGGGCTGGCTGTTACGTTGCTACTGTGAGAACATCCTGAAGCGCTTTCACACCCTCCAGCACTGTGCTCGCCGCCTGAAGTTGTTGCTGGATACACTCAACATCTGGCTACATCGCAAGCATTTCCAGACAGATTCCACAGGCCAATTCGAATTGTGTGCTATGGATCACAACGGTGAGTTACGGCAACCTCTCTCACTGGACAAACTCTCTTCCGGAGAACAACAAATAGTCTACCTGCTGGGCCTGTTGATCTTTGATACTCAACCCAAGCAGTTCGTATTGTTGGATGAACCGGAGCACTCGCTGTATGCAGCTTGGCAAGACGACTTCCTTCCGCTGCTTCAGCAGATCTGTGGACTCAACGACTGCTACCTGTTGATGGCCACGCACTCTCCTTCCCTCGTAGGTGACGACTGGAATATTGTTTGTGAACTTGCTGATCAGGTAGAAAACTGATTCCCAGTACGCTGCTGGCTAGTCAGCGCAATCCGGTCCGCATTCTCAACCCGGCCCGCATGNGCCACAGCCAGTCTCGTAAGTTGACGCTACTGGTCGAGGGGCCTTCTGATCGCAAGTTTTTTCTCAACTGGCTACGTGAGGAACAGTTGTGTGTTGAACCTCTGCAGGGTTGTCAGCAAGTGGAGGCAGTCTGGCGTCTGGCCTGTAAGCAACCAATCCAACCCCGCTGATTTGTCTGGTCGATCGGGACTAAGACCAGATGCTGGGGCGTGAACTGGTTGAACATGAGCGCTTCATCTATGNCTCGGCGCGGAGCCTGGAGGAAGCCGAAGCCAATGATCTGGAAGGGGTACTGGTTCGCTCGGATGCCTTGTGTAAGCTGTTCTACNAAAAATTACTGGAGNGGATCCTTGATGAGCAGGAAGATCTGGTTGCTGAAACAACAACGTGAAGCCTTGCGTAAGGCAGCTTCCCTGATTGGTGCCCATCGCGCTGCAGCTCAATTCTTCTACTCGGAATTTCACCGTGGGTACTGGGATCGAGATGCCCTGCAGATTGGTGCAGGCCGAATTTTTGGACCCACCCACCCTACAAATTCAAGAAGACAAACTAAGGAAAATCGTTGTTGCCAGCACCCTCTGCAAACCCGATCACGATTGGATGGTCAATCGGGCTCAGTGGCTTTTTGCAGAGTACGGTTCAGGCTGGAATCTTTGTCGGAGTCATGACCTCAGTAAGCTCCTGGCTTTGCACCTGAACGCGCTTGGACGAGAGAATCTCTCACAAGCCGATATTGAATCCTTACTCCGTGCAAGCTTCGAAACAGCGATGGTACAACAAACCCAGTTTGGTCAATGCTTCATGGAACTGGAAAAGAAATTGCGCAAGGCGTTGTTACGGTGACGTTTTGATTGCCTGAAACGGAGTTGGGTTGATTTAGCTACGAAATATTGAGGACAATTCCTACCATTTCTCAAAATAGACAACCTGTTTTTCATCTGCTAGTCTAATTGATTTGCTTCTCATCCGCATCGCCTCAGGAGCCAACAGCACAATGTCCGGAGTCAACCCCTACATCCAGCAACCTGATTTTGTCCTGCCGCAGGAGCCCTACAAGATCACTTTTTTACCGGCTGATATCACGGTTGAGGTGCAGCCAGCAAGGCTGCCTCATCCTCAGGACGGACTCCCTGGCTCTCTGCTAGCTAGTGCTCTGGAAGCTGGTCTCGACATGGATCATTCCTGTGGAGGAGTCTGTGCCTGTTCGACCTGCCACATCTGGGTGCGTTCNGGAATGGAAAGCTGCAATGAAGCCACCGAGGATGAGGAAGATATGCTGGACATGGCCCCTGGACTACAGCCAAACTCCCGACTGGCCTGTCAGTGTGTGCCTGATGGAACGAGTGATGTGGTCGTGGAAATTCCCGATTGGAACCGCAACCTGGTGAGTGAAGATCACTGAAAGGACGATATGATTACGCTGACCGAAAATGCGGCAAAGGAGATCCGCAAGATCATGCAGGAGCAGCAGCTGGAAGAAAATGTATTCATCCGAGTGGGGGTCAAGGGTGGGGGATGCTCCGGCTTCACCTATACCTTTGATTTCGATGCCCGCAAGACTCGCTTTGACCTCGATTTCGAATCACAAGGGATGCAGGTTGTTGTGGACAAGAAGAGCTACCTCTATATTGAGGACACAGAAATTGATTGGAGCTACAGCCTGATGGATCGTGGATTGCGCTTCAATAACCCCTCCGCAAAGTCTTCCTGTGGTTGCAAAACTTCCTTCCAGTTTGAAGCACCTGTTCAGGAAAACGTCTTTCAACCTACTTGGTAAAACCGATGAGCGCCGAACTTTGCGAACAAATTAAACAAGCCGTTCAGACAGCCCTTCCAGATGCCGAGGTGGCAGTCACTGGCGGTGGTGGTCACTTTTCTCTTAAGGTCATCTCCTCAGCCTTTGAGGGTAAGGGTCTGCTGGCTAAGCAACGGCTGGTCTATGGTGCTTTGACCGAACTGATGGCTGGGGAACACGCACCAGTCCATGCCATCGATTCATTGAAGACTCTTGTGCCGGAATGAAATCCGGCTTTACCTGGCTGGAACTCCTCCTAGCGACTTCGGTCGCTGTTGTCTTTCTGGCACTTGCCTAGGGACCGCTGCTGCACTTCTCCCCTCTACTCACCGATCAATACACTACCTCCGCCAAGCAACACCAACTGGATTGCTTTCTATTGATGCTTAAGACGGAGTTGATCCAGGCTGGATATGCGCTAGGAGATGATGCTGAACAGGTGTGTCTTCAGATGAAGTAGTCCTGCTGGCAGATCTCAACCGTGATGGAGACCTGAATGATACTCGAGAGCGTATCTCTTACCGTTTTCGTGCTGCTGATAAGAAACTTCAAGGTCGTTCTGGAAGTGGGAGCTATCTCTTTTGCCCTCGGTTCTAGTCGTGATCTGCCGATGTCACCACCCCAGCACTGCGTGGTAGTAGGAGTTCGCTTGGATCCAGATGCAGAAGATCTCTCCTACACCCTCTGTCCGATTTTTCTCTGAGTAAGCTATGTACACACTGCGTCTGCAACTTCATTATCCGGACATGCCGGTTCCTCAGCGGGCTCATCCCAAGGATGTGGGTCTTGACCTAACGGCAATGGCGGTGGAGCCACACAATGAACGACTTTTTTTCATCGACACGGGTGTCTCGGTCGAACCTCCAGAAGGATACTACGTGGAGGTGGTTGCGCGCTCCAGTTTGTCCAAGACGGATTTCATCCTAGCCAATTCAGTTGGTATCATTGATCCAGACTACCGAGGTCGAATTCGGCTAGCACTACGATACTTGGGGAGAGAATCTGGGGCGGACGCTGCAGCAGAGCTGATTGGGCGTCGAGTGGCTCAGCTGATCCTACGTCGCCGAGAGGAAGTGACTGTGGAAGTTGTCAGCGAGTTGGGAGTAACCGTCCGAGGTGTGGGAGGCTTTGGTAGCAGTGGAGGTTGAAGCTGTGTCTGCACAACGATGTAGCGATTTCCAAGATCTTGAAGCTGCTGGCTCATCTGCAAAATTTGTTGATCTTACAGGAGTTCCCGATACCATTTTGGGAACAGCCTGCCCAAACCGTGACGAGCTTGGATTCGTTGAATGAATAGATCATCAGAATCACTTCGGCTAGTTTAGAAAGCCGATCTCCTAGGGCAATCANCTCATCGACCAGCACGACACTTTTATCAATTCTTCACATTGGGTGAAGAAGAAAAGGTTGGACCTGCTCTCTGGCTAAGACTGCCAGCCTCCTCCTTGTTTGACCTGAGTTTCATGAAAGATCGAGAAGAAAGTGCCTTGGTTCAGGCCAAGAGACAACTGCAGCAATTTTGGCGAGACACCGGTGTGACTTGTGACGAACGCTTGCTGAAGGCGTTCTACCAGTTGTCTCGAGAAGAGTTCGTGAGCCCAATTCACCGGGAAAACGCCTACATGGACTACCCGCTGCCGATTGGTTCCAACCAGACCATCTCCCAACCCACTACCGTGATGACGATGCTCCGCTTGCTGGAAGTGGCTCCACAACACCGAGTGCTCGAAGTCGGTGCCGGTAGCGGTTACAATGCTGCCCTGCTGGGTCTGTTGGCCAAGCAGGTGGTCTCACTGGAATGTCGAAGGGAACTGGTTGAAATGGCTTCTCAGAATATACNTCGAGCGGGCATTCAGAATGTGGAAGTCCGTTACAGCGATGGAAAGATTGGTGTTCCAGAGTTGGCGCCGTTTGATCGGATCATTGTCACCGCAGCGGCGGCTCGCTTTCCCAATGATCTCTGGGAGCAATTGGCTGAAGGAGGGATTCTCGTGGTTCCGGTGGGAGATCCCTATTCCTGCNCAATGACTAGGGCGGAGAAGAGTGACGGCAAACGACACGTCACCCGTCACGGTTCCTACGCCTTTGTGCCCTTGGTGTAAGAGAGAGATGATTTAATGGCTTTTTGGGAAATTTGGCTACAGGCACTGATCCTTATCGTGATTTTGGGTACCTTCCTCTGGGGAGTCAGTGTTCGGATAAAAAATGCCGGTATTGTTGATATCTTCTGGGGACCAGGCTTTGTGGTCTGCACTTGGTGGTACGCCTGGCAGTGTGAATTCGACTCGTGGCGCTCCACGCTGCTGCTTGGACTGGTGACGATCTGGGGACTGCGACTTGCCGTGCACATCGGCTGGCGTAACCACGGTAAGGGAGAGGATTATCGCTACCAGCAATTTCGTCAGGATTTTGGACCAGAACGCTACTGGTGGTTCAGTTATTTTCAGGTGTTTTTGCTGCAGGGTGGATTGCTTTGGTTCATCTCGGCTCCCTTGCTGGCAGTCCCATATCTTGCTGCAGAAGAAAATCCTTTCGGCTTGTTTGATACGTTGGCACTCTTTTGCTGGGGAGTTGGTTTTGCTTTTGAGGCTGGAGGAGACTGGCAGTTGGCACAATTCAAGGCCAATCCTGCTAACAAAGGTAAGGTGCTAGACCAGGGATTTTGGAAGTACACGCGTCATCCAAACTACTTTGGCGATGCTGCAGTCTGGTGGGGTTATGGATTGTTCAGTGTGGCCAGTGGAAGTTACTGGCCAATGATTGGTCCTCTGTTGATGACCGGGCTGATCATTCAGGTTTCAGGAGTTCGACTGCTGGAACGCACACTGGTGGACGCCAAGCTGGAGTATCGGGATTATGTTGAGCGAACCAGCNCCTTCATTCCCTGGCCACCCAAGGCTTCCTCTTCATCAAGAACGACTTCCCAGCAGGAAAGCTAACCAGTTATTGCTCGGCTGAGACTTGTGCAGGCTTGGCAGGTACGCAGAGTGGCGCCAGTTGCTTACCCCCAGCCATAGACTGAAAAGNCCCATCAGTGCAATCTGTGCGTANGCCCACTTGGAGAAGCCAAAAGAGAGCAGGAGATCATAAGTCCCATGGAGTACAGCGGCAATCAGCCAACCTCCCAGCAATAAGCGAGTGACGGCTGCGGTATCTGCTCCCTGAAGCTGACTAAGGCGAGCTTTGGCAACGAAGTAACCCAGAGGCACGCTCATGAAGGCGTGAGCCGGAAGAGTCACTACAGTCCGAGTTGCCACAACGCCTACTCCATACTGCTGAAGATAGAAGCCATTTTCTAACGTCGCAAAACCTAGCGCGACTACTGCACCGTGTAGGATGCCGTCAAAGGGNTCACGCAGATGCCGGGTGGGAAAGCTGAGCAACAACAGTACAAGCAACTTGGCGGTTTCCTCGTTAAACCCGACTAGCATCCAGAAACCAGCCTTGTAGAGTGGCCAGTCTTGATCCATCCAGGTGAAGGTTTCCTCGGCTCCAGGCCAAAAAAGCGTGTACTTCTCAACGCTGTGGTTGAGCAACAGGGCAATCAGTCCACAGAACATTCCACCAACGAATAGCGCGGCCAATCGTCGCAGACTGGCTCGCTGGTAACGGTGTAGACGATAGAATAACCATCCCCACATCAATCCTGGGGCAATCAGCAATCCAGCTATTGAAAGCATGATTTGTCTCCAAGGGTTTGCGATTANTTGGGAATCGTGGCATGTTTTTTCATTTTTTTCATCTTTCTNTATACGACCTGTTCCNAGATTCTTGAGTATNGCATGAACCGCATACCAATGTTGCGCCAGGAAGAGCANACGGAACTGTACNTGTTCNCTGAGGCGATCAAAGNTCGTCGCTACTTCCGCAAGATTCCGATGAANCTGCTGNTGGAAATGCTGCGCCTGTCACAGCTNGTGATGTTGNCTCAGGATGAGCAGNTGGTGCANGAGGGNGANAAGNANCCTCCCGAAATGTACATCCTGCTCCANGGTTCNCTNATGGTNACCTCGCANGGAGAGTTCATTTCTCGCNTGGANTCACCNGGAGATGTAGTNGGAGAGCAGGCAATTCTCTCGCCAGAAGCTCGNACCATGACCGTCACTGCCGAGGTNGACTCCCGTGTGCTTGCGTTNCCAAANGANGTGTTTCGTGTNGCCGAAGAGATGAGTCACATTCCNGCAATTTACCTCAGCTTTGCCAGTATTCTTGCGGAAAAACTGCGGATTACNGAAGCCCANGCNAAATTGCGACGGAATGCTCGNCCTCAAGGNAATGCNACGCCACCTTGCATTGCGATTGTAGATATCGATAGNCGNGAGCGACGAGTNATCCGAGGTACCCTGAGTACACTCTGGAAAGAAATGAAGATNGTCGAATANGCCAGNCCNAAGGAATTCATTGAGACTCCAGCTGAGCGGCGCTTTGATCTGATCATTCTCGATCCACTTTATAACCATGACTACCATGATGAACAGGAGTTACTCGAAGCCCTCGGTGAGTCNGTGGGTTTGCACAACTGTCCTGTTTTTGCAGTCAGTGAGTGGTGCAACGATGAAAGCAATCGTGAGAAGCTTGCGCAAATGGGTATTGGGGATTTTCTTGGTCGTCCCTACTCGACTTTCGATCTGCGGCACAAGCTTTCTGCTTTCAAGGTTGCCTATTATCGACAACGGGAACTGGAGCAGGTGGAGCATGCAGCCGATACCGACCGGCTGACCAACCTGGCCAATCGGCGGCGTATGGATGAGTTCCTGGACGCGCTGGTCACGCTGTATCCGGAGGAGCGTCAGCCCTTCTCGTTGATCATCACTGATGTCGACAACTTCAAACACTATAACGACACCCATGGTCATCAGATGGGAGACGTGGTGTTGGCTTCGATTGCGGCAATNCTCAAACGCAGTGTGCGGCGTGGTGACTTGGCAGCTCGCTTCGGTGGTGAAGAATTCGTCGTGCTCCTGCCAAAATGTGATAAACCAGCAGCCCTCAAGATTGCTAAAAAATTGCGCCAGGCAGTGGAGGAAGAAGAAATCCCCTACCAGGAACAGCAACCGTCGGGCAACCTGACCGCAACTTTTGGGGTTGCGACTTATCCCTTCGATGCTGAGAACGTAGATATGTTGCTCAAGCGCGCAGATGAATGCCTTTACCAGGGTAAGGAAGCTGGACGCAACGTGGTAATCGGAGCAGAAATGCTGCAAAGTACGGCTGCTTGATACAAAAATCCTTGCATTCGCAGCCAAGCTTCCATATCATTTGACGTTTACCAAATATTCTGGCTCTCCTGAGGGAAGCCGCTGCTTCCGTTTGAGATGAAAGTTATGAGGACTCCGTTCGTACGCAAAGAAGACGTAGCCGGCGATAAGTATCCGCGCAACTGGTGGATCGTCGATGCCGAGGGGGAAACCCTGGGACGAGTGGCTACACAGATTGCCTGTGCACTACGCGGTAAGCACAAAGCCGTGTTCGCCCCACATAGTGATGTCGGGGATTTCGTGATCGTGGTCAACGCGGAAAAAATTCAGGTGACCGGTCAGANAAGCATGAAGAAGATGTACTATCATCACACGGGCTACCCAGGTGGAATAAAGTCTGCGCGTTTCGAAGAATTACAAGCCCGCAAGCCAGAAACCTTGATTGAGCGAGCCGTCAAGGGAATGATGGCCAAAAATGCCCTCAACCGTGGAATGTTGCGCCGCCTCAAGGTTTACGCAGGATCGGCTCATCCCCATCTGGCTCAGCAACCCAAACCGTTAGAAATTTGAGTCGTTTATGAACGCAATTGTGCAGTACTACGGCACTGGCCGTCGAAAATCTTCCANTGCTCGTGTCTATCTGCGACCGGGTACAGGCAACATTCTGGTCAATAAAGTTCCCCTCGCTCAGTACTTCGGCCGAAGTACTCTGCAAATGGTGGTTCGACAACCCCTGGAACTGACTGAAAACAGTGACCAATTTGATATTTTCATTAACGTCAGTGGTGGTGGTTTGTCAGGACAGGCGGGTGCTATCAAGCACGGCATCTCAAGGGCTCTGCTGGAAGCAAGTGAAGAACTACGCCCTCAACTGAAGAAAGAAGGATTTCTGACACGCGATGCTCGAGCGGTGGAACGTAAAAAATACGGACGACCTGGAGCCCGCAAAAGCTATCAGTTCTCCAAGCGCTAATCATATTTCAGGTGCCGTTAACAAAGTCGGCACCTCCCTCCACTTCTCAACCGCCACTCACTGGCGGAATCAAAGCATACTCTCCTCCTTCCTCCAAGACTTCATCACCAACCAAATATGTATCCCGGTAGGCGACTCTCGTGCATTGGAGCACTGGCTTCAGCACAGGATGGTTACGCTGTAATTTCGCCAGCAGATCAGCAACGGTACTTCCAGCTTCCAATTCTTGGTTTTTTGCTTCGGGTGGCAGGGATTCTCGTAGCATTGCGAAGGGCTTCAGCATGATTTTCATTATGGGCTCTCTGGATGAAGATTTATTCTGTGTTCGTGAAAAACATAGTATTGTATTGTTTAATGAATACTTTGGCTTCAGATGAGATATTACTTCAATTAGAGAAATCGAATTCCCTTGTCACCTCTAGGGATGACTTGTCCGATCAAGCAAGCGTTTNGTACTCCAGCTTCGTGGAGTTGGTTCATAGCTCTTTCTGCTTCTTCAGCGGGCAGACTAACCAATAAACCTCCACTGGTTTGTGGGTCAACCAGCAGTTCCTGCATCACTTGCTGAGCTGGGAATTCAACATCATCCTCCACTAGTTTACGATTAGCTTGGTTAGTCCCTGTGGTCATTCCACGTTCATACATGACTGCTGCTTCTGGTAGCCAAGGTAATTTTTTAGTCTCGATTTCGATTGTCACCTTAGAGCCTTGAGCGATCTCTAGTGCATGGCCGGCCAGTCCAAATCCAGTNATGTCGGTTGCTGCATGAACATTGAAGGCTTGTAGTGTCTCGGCAGCCACCCGATTGAGTATTGCCAACTGCCGAAAACACTCTTCGATTGCTTCCTGGCTGACCCAGCCCTTCAGATTGGCATTTAGCAAAACTCCACTACCCAGAGACTTGGTCAGTAACAGTACATCGCCGACTCGCGCCCCATTGTTCCTCCAGATTTTTTGAGGATGAACCACCCCGGTAACTGCCAAGCCAAACTTGGGTTCTTCATCTTCGATACTGTGCCCTCCTGCTAACACAGCTCCAGCTTCCAAAATTTTCTCTGCCGCCCCCGCAATAATGCCGTGTAGGATCTCTTGCCTAAGTTTGTTGGCTGGGAAAGCCAGCAGGTTCAAGCACGTGAGTGGCTGTCCCCCCATCGCATACACGTCACTGAGGGCATTTGCCGCAGCAATCTGACCAAAGAGTCGCGGATCATCCGTGGGTGGAGTGATAAAGTCAGCTGTAGTGACTATCGCTTGGGTATCGTTGAGTTGATAGACCCCAGCATCATCACTTGTTTCAAAACCAACCAGCAGATTTGGATCAGTTTGCTGCGGCAAGGAAGAGAGCAGGTTTTTCAACCCGACCGGGTTGAGTTTGGCCGCTCAGCCGCAGGTTTTAGAGAGGCTGGTCAGTGTCGGTTTTCGAAAGAAACGTTTNAATTGTGCCATCTATGGTTGTTTTAAAAGTGGCTCGATTAGGCCAGCAGTTGTGGTGTTTCATTGCGAATCAACACCTGAGGGTCTGGGTTTGGGGGGGGGACGGGTAGTCCCTGGTCACGTAATAGAGCAACGTGATCCTGCATTCCCCAGCGTGCCTTATACAGGCAGTCTTCAATCGAGTGTCCTACTCCTGTGAATCCGGAGAGTTCCTCTGAGAAAAATCCAAAGATGATCGGATCTTCAGTAGCTTCGATGATCAGACTGTAGGGGAGATCAAGCATGGTCTTCTCGAAACAGTAGATCTAACAGATATTGTTTGATTCCCTGCGGGACACTTTGCTTGGGTCGGTAATCTAGACGAATGAGCCACTTTGCTCTCTCCTTATAATAAGTACGTTGGCTGCCACGTTCCCAGCGTAGCCGAAATCCTCTCTCTTCTAAATGCTGGTGTAACTCCAGAAATGTCATGGGGAGTCCTGATCAATTTTGATTCAGCAGGCTTTGACGTAAGCGTCCATGCGCTTTGGCCATGGCAAGTCTTGGTAGCCTTTGCAGAGGATGCCACTGTTCCTCTGCCTCCAATGGGAAATCAGCATGAATAGATGTCAGCGTACAATAAAAAGGATGCAGGGTCGCTAGGAAAGTTGTGTAGGCATGAGTCAAGGTAGGCCAATTTGTTTGTAGTTGGAAGTCAGGCCGATTACGGCGCTGCCATTCGGCCTGCAACTCGACCAANGGCTCTTCCTCTTTTACGAGGGTTTCTGGAAAAGCCCAAAGACCCTGCATCAAACCTTGTTCTGGGCGTCGCAGTAGTACTTGATTCTCGCACACNAGTACTAGCACAGCTTTTGTTACAGGGATGGGTGCTTTTCGTTGAGTACGACGTGGAATCGTTTCTGTGGTCTGGTGAACATATGCTTGGCAGTGCGGCTGTATCGGACAGAGCAAACAACTCGGTTGCTGGACGTGACAGACTGTTGCTCCTAACTCCATTAATCCTTGGTTGAAGTTGCGGGCATGTCCTTTTGGGAGCCAATCAGTGGCCACTTGCCAAAGTTTTTTTTGGGTGGAGCCAGCTTTTGGATCGGCATCTAGATTGAGCAACCGACAAAGTACACGGATCACGTTGCCATCAACAACGGGACGATCTTGCTCGAAAGCAATACTTGTAATCGCTCCAGCGGTGTAGGGGCCAATTCCAGGAAGCTGCCGAATAGCCTCATAGTCATTGGGAAATTCACCTGCGTGCTGTTCACAGATTTGTTTAGCTGCACGATGAATGTTACGAGCCCGTGCGTAGTAACCAAGACCTTCCCAGAGTTTGAGAATCGTGGCTTCGTCTGCTGCGGCTACAGATAGGATACTCGGTAGAGCTTTTATCCAGCGGTCATAGTAGTCAAGGACGGTTGCCACCCGGGTCTGCTGCAGCATCATCTCAGAGATCCAGACTCCGTAAGCTGGGTAGTTTTTTCGCCAGGGGAGATCTCGTTGGTGCTCTACAAACCAGGTGAGCAAGGCGTTCTGGAACTGAGACAATTCGACAGGTGGCATTTTCTGGAAAACAAAAGGATCTGAGAGAAGAAAAAAAGACTAAAGAAATCCAAGCACTGGTCGATATGTTCATCAGGCATTCAGTGCATCGGAAGCGCCGGGCCAAAAAACGCTAAAGAAATTTTCTCTGGCGTCGATAATAACCACAAATGGATTTCGTTTTCGTCGTTCCCTTTTTGAGTCAGGAATCTCAATGGCACTTCGGGTCAATTCAAACGTCGCAGCACTAAACGCCTTGCGCCATCTGAATCACACCGAGAAAGAACTNAGNNGCAATCTAGAGCGCCTCTCCTCAGGGCGTCGATTGAANAGAGCAGCTGANGGCCCAGCAGAACTNGTGATTTCAGAGCAGATGAAGGCGCAAATTACTGGCCTGGAACAATCNATTCGAAATTCNGAAACTTCCATCTCTATGATGCAGACCACNGAAGGTGCTCTGAGTGAAGTNAGCTCNATTCTCATNAANCTCCGCCAACTTGCAGTACACTCCGCCAACGAAGCAACCAACGATGAAAAGATGTTGCAGGCCAATCAGGGTGAAATTGAAAATCTTTTGGTAACCTTGAGCAACATCTCCAAAAATACTCAGTTTGGAACCCGTACCTTGTTAGATGGCAGCAACTCCGTCAGTGGTGTTGCAGTAGGCGATGGAATGGACTTCGTGGAAGCCAAGGAATTTACAAAAGCTTCTCCAGCTGAAGGTTACAAGATCAATATCACTCAGCCTGCGACTCGTGCCATGGCTGTTGCCGAAGACACCTTAGCGATGGAAGATATCTACAAGTCCTTCGTCATTAGTGAAGGTGGCCGGACTGTAGAAGTCAATGTCAAAGACAATTTGGATCTCTATCGGGATGTTGAGCGCTTGCTACAGGCTGCAAATACAAGTCGAGAGCCTGGGTTTAAGGAAAGGACAGAACTAGCTCTGCAGCAACTTGTTGCCAACGAAATGCAACGCCAGATTGACCAGGCTGGTCTGAATCTCGAAGTCATGGTCTACAAACCATTGGATACATTGGGTGAGACCCTCTCTGACTTCAACAACTTGGAAGATGTCTTGAACCAGCTTGAGCAGTATCCCAGTGAGGAAATTCTTAGTGAATTTAACAAATTAGCTAATGAAGAAGTGATTGTCATTCGTCACCGAGAGTATGGTAGTGAGCCAAACTTTACAGTCACCACAGAGATTGATGATTTCTTCAATATGGATACACCGGCCAATAAGGCGGTAACTGCTATCCCTGGACGTGACGTTGAAGGAACAATCGGAGGCAACCCCGAATTTGATGGTGGAGAGCCGGCTGTTGGACGTGGGCAATTATTGAGTGCAGCTCCTGGCACAGTCGGAGAAGGTGTGACAGTTCGTTATGGTGGGGAACCTGACGACATTATTTATGAAGTCTTCAACCGCCGTGAAAACAAAATTGCTGGAACTCTGCTACGCCAGATGGAGCGCGGTGAAATGGTTGGAGAGGACATCGATGGCTACGTACATGTTTCTCAACGATCTTTGGCATTTCAGGTCGGACCTAGTGAGGGGCAACAACGGAAGATCTCTATCCAGAGCATTAGTCCAACCAAGCTGGCCCGGAATATCGACAATGACAGCCAATTCCGTAGCTTGAATGATATTGAGGTTTTGGATGTTGATTCAGCTCAAGATGCCCTGAAACTAATCGATGTTGCAGTTAGTGAGATTTCTAGTTTGCGAGGAGATCTAGGCTCTTTCCAGAAAAATGCTTTGGAATCGAACCTGAGCAGTTTGCGAGTGACCCGAGAAAACCTTGTTTCCGCAGAGTCTACATTGGCTGATGCTGATATGGCAGAAGAGATGAGTAGTCTGGTACGCAACCAGATCCTAATGTCTTCTGGTACAGCAATGCTGGCTCAAGCCAACCAGGTACCACAGTCGGTGCTGACCTTGTTGGAGCGAGCCTGATGCAGAAACAACATTTTGAACTAAGCCGGTGAGAATTCACCTATACAAGAGTAGTTGACAGTGAGTGTCGAATGAGCCCACAATCAGTCGCACGATGCGACACCTGTCAGAGCCAGTGGCTACTGACACCCTCACCCATACAGATTAGGGAGGTCTCTTGGCAGAGATGAACCCGAATGCGGTCATGGGATTGGGCTCAAAGCTCAACACCTCTGAAATCATTGACCGCTTCATCAAGATTGAAAAACGTCGACTACAGCCAGTAGAGCAGCGCAAGGAAGAAAAACTCCAACAAGTGGATGCTTGGGCTGCGCTGCAAACAGAAATCAATAAGCTCAAAGACACTGTTGATTCTCTGGACCGAAAAGATATTTGGGAGGCTAAGAAGATCACCTCCAGCAAGCCAGACATCGTGACAGTTACTGGAGGAGCTTCTGCAGATCCAGGTAAGACAACCATTTCTGTTGATTCAATTGCCACTGCACATCAACTGAATTCACCAGGATTTGAAAGTAAGGATGCAGTCTTTGGGACCGGTGTGGTCAAGATTCAAGTTGGTGAAGAAGATGGAGACACACCGATATTCATCAACGTCACTGAAGAAAACAACACTTTAGAAGGTATTCGTGACGCGATCAATGACTCGGGAGCTGAAGTGGAAGCTTTTGTAGCAGAAACCTACGGAGATAAGCCCTTCCGATTGTTGCTAACCAGTGAGCGAAAGGGTGCTGGAGGAGCTATTCAGATTGAAGTGAAACTCGAAAGCAGCGAAGAAAATGCTCCAATCCTGGATTTCAGCAACAAGTATGATGAGACGGCTGAATGGGATGGAGTAATGCGTCGCCGCACACTAGAAGATGCTGCTCTTGGTGCAGATCTGATGAGTTCGACGCCGATTACGGAAGTCACAGGTGATTATACTGGAACAGAAGACAACACTTTTACGATACAGGTTATTCAGGCTGGCGTCATACCAGGTGAAAATGATGTAGTACTGGCATGGGAAGATGAGCTCGGTAGGACCGGAGAATTTCGCATCAGCAAATTCAATTATCGAGCTGGGGATGCACTGGAACTCGCAGATGGACTGAGCTTGCGACTGAGCCAAGGTGAGGTGGTCAGTGGTGACTCTCTTCAAATTAAGGCGCATACAGAAAAATCTCCAGCAATGTGGTGGTTAGATGAAGGAGAGCGTGCGGCAAGAGTTGACCCTCCAACAGACTGGCAGTCAAGAGCTGAAGGTAGTGGGATGTATGTCTTTGGAGAATACACGGGCAAAGAAGAAGACACAGTTATCTTCCGTATCGAAGGTTCTGGTCAGGTAGGTGGTGCACAACCGCTTTATCTACACTATGAATTCATTGAAAGTGGGATGAACGGAAAATTGCGAATCTCTGAGCCATACTTTAGCACTGGCGGTGAAGGATCTTCTGAATCAGCAACAGCCTACGACGCCAAAGATGGAGAAGAACTATTCAACTTAGAATTTGGTGGTGGCAAGGGAGATGGAGTTCTCTCGATTGGCAATGGGCTCTCGATCAAAGTTCCAGCAGGCTTGGTTTCTGATGGTGACACTGCAACCGTCCAAGTAGAGCCAAAAAGTGCTCCTGAAGCAGTTGATTTCTGGTGGCAAGAAAAAGAGGGTGAAAGCAATGGAAAGACAAGTACAGGAAAAATTGACGAATTCCTCAAATTTGAGCCCTATGAATTTGACGAAGACGAATTAGAAGAAGCTCTTGAAGAGAGTGGAGGCAAGCCAAGAAGTCGCTATGGTTCCTTGGACGATGGCATCCAAAGTAATGAAGTCTTCAGTACTGCACCGATCGCAATCAGTGGTGATTACATGTCTGGTGAAAATAAGAACTACACTTTCACTGTTGTAGACCGAGGAAATGTTGGGGTGACGACAGAGTTGGAGGTGAAGTGGGAAAATGACAAAGGTGATGAGGGTAAGCTCGACTTTGGACTCAACTATCAGCCGGGTGATGCGGTCCCCTTCGATTCAGGGTTGTCTTTGATGCTTGGGGAAGGAGAGTTACTCGCGGGTGATAAATTTGAGATCAGCGCCACGACAGCAACGGTTCGAGAAGCTAAGGATTTGGTGTTACGGCTTGGAGCAACTCGGGAAGGTGGAGGCCTTGAGATTCGGCGGGACAATAACATGGTTGAGGACCTGGTCCCAGGACTTCGGATGGAAATCTTAGATTCTAGTGAAGAACCGATCACAATTTCAGTATCTGACAACACGGAGGTGGCCCGCGAGAGCATCATTAATTTTGTCGATGCTTACAACACATTTAACGCTACCGCGACTGAAGTGACTAAATACGATGCTGCGACACAAACTGCAGCTCCCTTATTGAGTGATCGAAACGTAGCCCAGATGACCAATGAAATTGCAACAACAACTATTCGTTCAGTGCCTGGTTTGCCACAGACAGACAACATGCTCTTTGCTCTAGGGATTCGTATCAATGACAAAGGTGTTATGTCTGTTGATGAGAACAAACTGGATGAGAAAATTGCAGGAAACTTTGAGTTGGTGGCCAACGTCTTTCGCAGTAACGGTGATTCTGATGCGCCAGG
>NYTS01000043.1 GCA_002683655.1 Deltaproteobacteria bacterium | reverse complement strand
CTGTGGGAATCAGGGGTTGCACCAATTCCCGAAAAGGCATCCAAAATATCCCAGGTCTTCTTTCTTGACATATCTTTCTCTTCATCGGGTTGTCTGCTCATCACTCAACAAGGATCGATAAGAAGGTAAAAATAGCCAATCTTTTATTTGCGGATAAGCTCTAAATATTGATAAGTTGCTTCAAATGATAAGATAATTTCAAATCCATCGTTATTTTCAGAATTGTTGAGTGATACAAAATTTGTTGGAGTATCATAATTTTGAAAGCGTTGATAGAGGCCTGAAGTAACGGCAACGCTTGTGCTGGAAATTCGGGTTTTTATAATAAAGCATTAATAGTTCAGAAGATTTTTGGGATGGGAGATTCTTTAGTTTCGACTGATTGCTTAATATTTCCTTCTCTAAAAACTTAATTTCACGTTCTAGCTGTCACCACCAAATTTGGCATACCAACAGAAAAATTAATAATGAAAATAAAAAATAAGAGAATGCTTCCTTTCAGGAAATTTAGTGAATCTTTTGTTGATTCTAACTACTTGTAATTCAAATTTTAAAAATCATTAATTAGTAATTCTCCTTTACATTTAGAACAAATTCTTGACTGCAAAATTCTTTTACTTACTCGATATCTAGCAACCTCAAAGCACCTGTTAGTACAAGTCAATTTATATCTTGGCTTTGAAAAAACAACATAATGACAGCGTTCGGCATCGCAGCCAATTTCAAGTGCTTTCTGCTTCCAAATCTCGTTGTGACCATGTTTTGGCCCAACTAAAGCGTGTGCTATTTCATGAAGAATTGTATTCTTTATTTCTTTAAAGTCTACTTGTTCAGCATATGCTTTTGCTAAAGTAATTTCTTTCTTTGAAAATTTGCAGGAACCTGCTCTTCTTTTTGCTCTGTCAAAACTAAAACTCCATCCCTTTTCAAATAACTCATGCTCATTTAGCAGACGATCTGCCAACAATTGGACATCACTCAATTCCATCAACTAAATTTTATTTGTAATTTTGTAAATTATGATTCCAACGTATTCATGAGCTACTGTTTTCAATCTATTAAAGTTTTCCCACTCGAATTGATGCCACCAATCACTTGGTTCATGGGGGTACGAACGATTTGCTTTGAAAGGGATAACTTTTAGGTTGTATTTTCGAAGAACGGATACAAGGCGAAAAAGATGATAATCGTGTGAAACAACCAAAACACGGCTTTTATTTTTTTCAGCGAGAATTTCAGATACCGCAAATCCATTCTCATGTGTGTTTTTCGATTTTGTTTCTACCAAAATCGCTTCGTCAGGAATACCCATACCTCTCAAAATAAGTCTTATGCCTTTGATCTCTAGGGGTGGATCATATGGTTCCATGACTCCACCCGCCACGATAATTTCCGGAGCCCAATTTTCCAAATAGAGGAGACCTGCTGTATGAGCCCTGATTGCTGAAGAATGGGTTGGTGCCCCTGAAGGATGCACACCTGCTGAAGCAACAATAATAGCCTCAGCTTTTTTTTTCTCACTTACAGGCGTGATCAATTTTAAGGGGGCTGAGAAGACTTGATAAAACAAATCACTACTAAATACCAACAATAATAGTGGCATCGTGAGTCCCCACCACCTTGGATCTGAGATTTTGTTATGCCTTCTCAAAATGATGTAGGGAATGAAGATAAGAATGGAGAAAAAAAGCGGCCCAAAGATAACTTCTTCAAGTACGCTCTTGAGTTGCTGATTCATACCTCTTAATCACTGACTGGATGCTTCAGCATTACCATCATTAGGGGTAGCAACTGGCATTATCTCACCAGAAGGCCCTCCCAGTGATTCGCTCAGGAATGACGCCGAAGCCGTCCTAAGCACTCTTATTTCCTCTTTTCTCCCTTTAACTCTAGCGTCACGCTGTTGTTTTGCACATTCTCTTAACAGTTTCAGTTCAGCAGGATTTGTTGGTTCCAAAAATTCCTGGCATGCTGGTGGAGAATAATTACCCTCCATTTGCGCCTTGGCCTCTGTTACAAACAAGCCAAACCGTGGGAAGATCAACCCTAACATAATGACTAGGATTACTTTACGGATAAATAATGTACGGAACGGATTCTGCACAAAATTGGTTATTCTTTCTTGAAAAACAAATTCATTAATATCAGTAGCTTTTAACTTCCCTGGATGGATGCTTAATCTTTCAATTTTGATTGTCATTGTCGGCTTGATCTATTGGTTACTGAGATTACGTCGACGAGGATTTTTTAAGAGGCCACCCAAAGAAAGTAAGGTCATCAACAAGATTTCTGGCCAAGAGGTTCAAGTTTTTCTTGACTACAATACTCCCATCGAGCACCTCACTTTTGATGGCGTTCGATTCGGTCAGCAATTTCGATACAAATCTTTCGAAGAAATTGGGATGCCCGAAAAATGCGATTTTAGAATCAAGCCGATCCACTATTCTAATGAGACCCTTTTCCATAAAAAACTTTCCAATGAGACCCATGATCACAATGTTTTCGGAATAATTTCTATAGAGGAAGCTAAATTATTGAAGAAGGGACTCTTAATGGTTAAAGTGCCAGATAGTCTTTTGAAATCATCTGAAATCATTTCCCACTTATTTGCTGACACTGCTTTTTTAAAGTTTGCTGAAAAGATGGAACCCCTAATTAATCAAGCAATTCAGTACAGTGAGCAAAATACTGGCGGCAATGCTGCTAAAGACCAATCCAATTCTGCTGATCAATGAGTATTTTTCTAAAGACCCTCAAGTTGTTTTTTTACAGTGGACTAGTAGTGAGTCTGGTAACAGGAATCGCTATTGGCTCATATCTGTGGCATCTTAGCCAAGGTCTTCCACAGAATATAGATATTGAATTGGACAAAAGAAATGACGTCTTACCTACGGTTCTATTTGATCGTGACGGCCAGCAAATTGGGGAACTTTTTCTGCAGCGAAGAGTTGTAATTCCTTATGAAGCATTCCCTACGAATTTGATCCAAGCATTGTTGGCGAGCGAAGACTCACGATATTTCTCCCATTTTGGTATTGATCCAATCCGGATGCTGAAGGCAGCAATCGTTAATTTTGAAGCAAGGGAATTTGTCCAAGGAGCCAGTACCCTAACCCAGCAAACAGCGCGTCTTTTTCTTCTGTCTCATGAAAAAAAGCTTGTCAGAAAAATTAGAGAAATTCTGCTTTCGCTAAAAATGGAAAGTCAGTTTGACAAACAGCAAATCATTACCTTGTATTTGAACAAAGTCTTTTTTGGTAATGCAGAAGGAGTGGAAGCTTCAACACAGGGTTACTTTGGCAAGCATACCGAAGAACTGACACTTGCCGAAAGCGCACTCTTGGTTGGCCTTCTTCCAGCACCCTCTCGCTACAATCCCAATAAAAATCCCGAACTCGCAATACAACGTAGAAATCAAGTTTTATCAAGAATGGCTGAAGAGCGTTTCATCAGTCATGAAGAGATGATAGAAGCGCAAGCAGAACCATTAAGTCTTTCGAGAATGAGTGATTCTACCTCAGATGCAACAGCGCACTATGTTGAACATGTTCGCAGATATTTAATTGAAAAATATGGATATGATACTCTATATACAGGCGGTTTGAGGGTTTATTTGGCAATGGATCTCGACTACCAATTATATGCCCAAGAGGCATTGAGACGTGGCCTCGAAGATTTAACCCACCGACAAGGCTATCAAGGCCCAATCAAATCAATCCTGCCTCAAGAATATGGTCAACTAGCCCAATCTGAAATAGCTGAACACATGGGCGACGCTCCACTTTCAATCGGGACAGTCGTCCGTGGTGTTGTAAAAAAGGTGGATACAGAAAGAGAAATTGCTCAAATCCAACTACGTGGAGAGCAATTTGGATCGATTGAATGGGAGCATCTGAAGGAATGGCAACGAACATGGCAATCTGAAACACAAAACTATGGATGGGTTCAATCTATGAGCGACATGCTCGCTGTAGGAGATGTAATTGAGGTGGAACTACAAGATTATGCTAGTTCGGAGGGATTTTTTCGTTTAAAACTCCATCAAGTACCAAAAGTGAACGGTGGAATTATCGCTCTGAATCCAAGCAACGGCCACGTGTATGCGATGTCAGGTGGTTACGACTACACCGCGAGTGAATTTAATCGCAGTACCCAAGCCGTTAGGCAACCTGGCTCAGCTTTCAAACCAATTGTCTACGCTGCAGCCCTTGATTCCGGCTATACACTGAACAGTAGACTTGTTGACTCACCAAGGGCATACAAAACTGATAACCGTATTTTTGGAGAGAGAGAAATTTGGAAACCCAAGAATTATGGTAATAAACTTGAGGGGAGCGTCACCCTCAGAAAAGCGTTAGTCAAAAGTTTAAATTTACCCACAATTGGTCTGGTAGAAGACTTGGGCCCCCAGCGTCTGATTAACTACTCTAAGAAATTGGGAATTTCAGCAAGTATGGACAAGAATCTCACTATTGCTCTTGGATCTTTTTCTGTAACTTTAGAAGAGATGGTCGAAACCTATGGTGTTTTCGCTAATCAGGGTCAAAGAGTAGATCCAATATTTGTAACCAAAATCGAGGATATCCACGGCAACATTTTAGAAGAAAATGTTAATCCCACTGAAAAAATAATATCAGAGGAAACCGCATTCTTGACAACTGATGCCATGAGAGATGTCGTTGATCATGGAACTGGAGTTCGAGCAAAAGCTATTGGCAGACCTTCAGCAGGCAAAACTGGAACCACGAACGATAGTAAAGATGCTTGGTACATTGGATTCATCCCTCAATTATTGGCAGGGGTATATGTAGGATATGACAACCCTAAATCAATGGGAGGTACTGAGACCGGCTCTCGAGCTGCCGCGCCGATCTGGGTTGACTTTATGAAGAATGCAGTCGCAAATCTTGCAACAGAGCAATTTTCTCAACCCCCTGGTGTAATAACAGTTAAAGTCCACGAATCAGGGAGAAGGGCAGCACCCTGTGACCAGCCAGAGCAAACATTTTATGAGCACTATCGGGTTGGGACAGAACCTGCAAAGGACAATCTAATTCATAATCTGTGTGATTCACAGCAACGTCTCGCTGCATCTGAGGCGGAAAACAAACTGGAGTTGTGAGTGGGAAGGGCTTGACAGGCAGGAGCCTGACCAATGCTGGTTGGCGATGAAGGATCCCAGTCTGAAGGATCCTCCTCAATACTGATTACTTATTTACTGCATCTTTGAGCTTGCTGCCAACTTTGAATTTCACTGTCTTGGAAGCAGGAATTTGAATAGCCGCTCCAGTCTGGGGATTTTTTCCTGTTCTTGCTGCGCGTGATGCAACAGAGAAAGTCCCAAAGCCCACCAGTGGAATTGACTCACCTGAACTCAAAGTATCCTGAATTGTTGAAAGAGTAGCATTCAAAAATTGCTCAGCATCTGATTTAGAACGTCCAGCTTTTTCTGCAATCTTATCGATCAAATCCGATTTAGTCATCTTGATATCCTATCGTGGCGTTGAGGAGTCAAACAGTCCCTATGACTGCTTTCTGAACCAGGATCGAGATGATTGCAAATCAGATGCCTCCTAGGATGATTGTCATTCTTTATCTTAGAATTTTTGAAAAAGTAAAATCCAATTTATCAGTTAAAATTCAAAAATAATGAAACATTTTTTGGAAAAAATAATAATTATCGATTAAATATTTAATTTTTTTAATCACTAAAGTTTATGGAAAATTTAGATAAAGCTTTCACTAGTTGGTTTGTTTTGATGTGTGTAGCCCATGCAACAGCAGTTATTGGCTTAGCTATGGTAGAGCAACTTGAAAAAAAACCTAAAACCAAAAACGAACCTGTGCGTGTTAGTATACAGTTGGTTCGCGCGGTACCTCCGCCTCCCCCAAAACCTATCTTGCCACCCTCGACTGAACCGATTTCTTTGCAAGCTGCACTGAACCCCCTCGATCCACCTCGCCCCCCTACGTCGATCAACAATCTACCAGAAAGATCAACGATCACAGAGCGAATCGTACCTTTGGTACCGGAGGTCAAAGTACCAACCATCACCTCTCAAAAGCCTGAAAAACCAAGCCTGGAACCGAAAATTAATGTACCTAAAATTGCTTCGTTGAGTGCTCCACAAATTTCCAAGACTGTTGCAATTCCTGAGGTGAAGGTGCAGCGTCCCAAAAAAGTATCAGAGGTTCCAACTCTGCCAGATCCCAAGATCTCTGTTCCAAAGCTGAAATTACCACAAAGTCAGATAGACACCCCAAAACTTCCAATTGTTAAGCAAAGCACACAGGATTTGCTGCCGCTAATTAATCCAAAAAAGCCGATAAATTCTCTACCTCGAACAGATCTAGCAAGAGTTGAAGCGCCCCAACAAAAACGATTAGAAACTCAACAATCAGTCTCAGGGTTAAATCAGAATTTACCAGAACTCAAAGTAAATCTTGCAGACCAAACCGCACCTCCAGTACTGGCTAACCCTCGATTGGAACAGGATTTAAGAGATACTTCTAAAATTAAGATACCTCAAAGTGATTTCAGTACCGTCACTGCACCTGTTACAGAATACCGCGCCAAACCTGAGGAGACAGAAATCCCTGAACTCCGCCAGTCAGTAGCTAAACTAGAACGTGATCAGAAGCCAATTTTGCCTGATAGGGTTGCGCAGGATCTCATAATGCCTACACCCAATCTGCCTACCAAACCAGAAGTTGTGGATTTACCACCTGAACCTAAAAACCCAAATAACAAGTTACCTACTCCTCAACAGAGCCCTCTTCCACCAGCTATAGTTGCTGGTACGCCTAACGATGGACCTAAAGCAATTGAACTGAGTCCAAAGAAGCTAAGAAACACGCCACTACCAGCACCGCCGACCGACAACTTATTTACTGGTGTAACCAATGGGCCATATGTCAGAGATCAGCCTTCGATTTTTGACCCAAAAAATCCTCCACTAACATTAACTGAAACTGCAAATATAGGAATTCAAGTTCAGGATACCCTTCTCTTGAGAAAACTAAAGGAGCAAGAAAACAAACGAAGATCTGTGGAGCGACAGTACAATTCTTTGCTGTATGAGCAGTTACGTGGACAGATCAATGCAGGTCCACAGTTTGATAAAAAACTCTCAGTTGCCATTGAGATCCAAATTGAATTGGATGGAAATGTGAGTGCTTACCGAATCAAGGAAAGTAGTGGATCTAAACAATTCGATTTGATTGTGATGACGGGGATGAAGGCTATCAAGTTTTCGAGACTCCCCCAAGACTTAGGTGAAAACTCACCTTACATCGTGACTATCAGAATTCAACCCTGAAGAAGGAAAGAGATGAAACATTGGATGTTTTCGATCCTAATCTTTTTGGGATCACTCTCACCGACACTTGCGCAGACCTATTCCAGTGAGGAAGTCGTCGTTAGTGGTATAGACTTTTCCAGATTTTCTGCAGAACTTAAAGTAGATCCAAACCTCGATACAACTCTTGCGAAAAGATGGGCCAGAAATATTGAAAGGAACTTTTGCTGGAGTGGTGTATTTACACTTGTAAATTCAACCTATGATTATTGCCAGGCCAAGCGTGAAACTGAGATGCAAATCCAGCTTAATCAGCGTGAAAACGGGCTAGAATTCGCTGTGGCAGATCTGCAAGGGAATGTTTTGTTGGGTGAGATACTACAAATCAAGGGAGACAAAATTAGTGAGGATGATATCATTCGTGGTGTCAACCAGATTACCGAAAGATTGACCGGAGTGGAGGGAATCCTAGGGACTTCCATAGCTTTTACTCTTAAGCAACCTGGTCGAAAAAAAATTATTGCACTGACTAACACTCATGGGATGGGGTTGAGGAGTTTGACCAACAGCAAGGATATAAGCCTTTTACCCAGATGGTCTCCGGACAGTACAAAGCTGCTTTACACAACCGTTGGTGATAGAGGCACAACCATCTGGATGCATAATGTGCTCAACAATAAAGCGGATGAACTTAGAAGGGGTGAAAATGGTGTAACGAGTGGCGGTACTTGGTATAGTAATGGTAACCGAGTGGTTGCAACCATCAGTATGAATGCCAATGTAGATCTTTACGACATTGACATTGAATCAGGAAAAACCCAACGACTCACCCGACACAGCAGCATTGATACAGCACCTACGCTTTCACCGGATAACCGAAACCTTGTTTTTGTGTCGGATCGAACTGGTAGAGAACAGATTTACATGAGAGATAGGGATTCTGGTTCGATTTACCGCCTAACTTTTGATGGCTTCAGCAATAGCGACCCAGTCTGGTCTCCTGATGGAACGCGCATAGTGTTCTCTCGAAGTGTAAATGGTAGAAATCAAATATTTCTGATGGATCCTTTTGGTGATGATTACCAACAGTTAACCAATGGAGGATACAACTCAGAAAAGCCAACGTGGTCTCCTGATGGCCGTCAAATAGTCTTTGCAGCAGAACGAACTGGAATCTTTAAATTATATGTGATGTTTGTTGACGGAACAGGAGTGAGGCGGCTTACAAATACTCCTAGGGGATTTGAAGAAACAGGGGCCTCTTGGAGTAGACGGGTCTTGGAGGGAGGGTCTTGAAAAAATTAGAGAATTGGTTTGAGCCTGCGGACGAAGAACATATTCAAAAAGAAAGAAGAAAAGCACAGGAAATTCGCAAATCACAGTGGTGGAAAAATCGTCGTGCATCAAACAAATGCTACTATTGTGAGCAATCCTTTCCAGCAAAGGAGTTGACAATGGATCACCTGATTCCACTCGCTCGTGGAGGATTTACAACTAAGTCAAATCTCGTTCCCAGTTGTAAAAGCTGCAATACCCAGAAAAGCTATTTACTTCCACTTGAATGGGAGGAATACCTGCAGCAATTAAAAAGATAAAGGAACTGGATGAAATGTTTGAACTGTTCCCGGAACAACCCTGATGAAGCGATTTATTGCCAAAATTGTGGGACTTACCTAACCGAACGCACCTCCTCAGATCTGCTAGATCTTCTAAGATCTCTGGTGCTTGCACTAATTTTCACCTCTGTTTTCCATCTTATTTTTCCTCTTCCTCAAATTAAAAGTCACTATATTCATGACCTTCTGGATGGCCGTATATCAGAAATAATATTCGGCCTGAGTTGTTGGGCCTTATTGCTTGTTTTCTTCAAATGGAGACATCATCGACTCCAACTCAAAACTTACCTGGCATTTCGCCAGAAAGAATTAACTGATTCCCTGTCTGAGGGGATATTTGTCAAGGATGTTGAAAAAAGAATTGAGCAGATTGGAACTTTTCTGGCAAAACAGCGGATCAAGCGCTTTCAAGTAAGTGTTCTTTTTATAAGAGTCCGCAGAATTCTTCATTATCTTAAGGTTGTTCCAAAAAAAGAAGAGTTGCATCAAATCTTGAATTACCAAGCGGAAATTGACTTCAACAGACTTCAGAACGGATACACCCTTATCAATGTCCTCATCTGGGCAATTCCCATTCTTGGATTCATTGGAACTGTTTTTGGTATTGGGCAGTCAGTCGGAGAATTTTCGACCTTTGTACGCAGCATAGATACAGCTGCAATTGGTGGCCAGATGCGATCCGCTCTTGGTGGCGTAACAAGTGGTCTATCTATAGCTTTCAATACCACATTTCTAGCTCTAGTTAGCGTTATTCCAATTATGCTTCTTTCTTCTCTACTTCGAAAAAGTCAGGATGATCTTCTGCTTAAAGTAGAAGAATATTGCTTAGATGAATTATTGCCAAATCTTCATGTTAACCCTGGTGATGAGGAACTCAGGAATAGAACTAACGAACATCTTTCAAATCTTAATGATTTCACAGAAAACTGGCTTAAAAGAATAGCACCCGTTTTGACCTCGGTTTCAGAAAATTCAGAAGTACTTCAGGCTCAAATTCAGGGCATGCAGCCTCTTCTAAGAGATTATAGTGATAAAATTATTCATAAAGCACCCTCAGAACCTGATAACAAATCGGATTCACCAGAAGCCTTAGAATCTGAAAGTGAACAATCTGAAGGTAAAACTGATCCGATTTCACTGAGTGAGATGGAACTTGGAATAAAAATTTCTGAAAAATCTGCAGAAATACCATCAGATTCGAAGCATGGAGATTTGAGCCTCAGCAAACCCCAAGTATAATGCGAAGGAGAGCACCAAATCCTTCCGTTCCACTCTTTCCGTTTCTCAGCGTTCTGCTGAGCACAATGGGAGTATTGGCATTCCTTTCAATCAGTTTCTTGATAATAAGCCGATTTACTCCCGATGAGATGATTCAACAGCGTCAGGTTGAATTTGAATGGATCGGTGCGCCTGAATATGTAGAACCCATATACATAAAATGTCTTGGCGACTACATTGAATATTACAACCTTTTTTCTAATAGAGAAGAAAGGATCGCCTTAGAGGATTTACTCAGGGAGGTAAAAGGGGAAAACCCTGTTTTCATTTCCTATTTATTGAGAGTCGATCGTCTCAACAAGGAGATCAAAAGGAATTTTGGGCAAACTGAACATTTTCCGTTGTTGCTTGTTTATCCAGATGGTGTGCTTGCTTCAGAGGTATTAACTTCTATTATTGAGCAAATTGATGGTTTGAATGCGGGCTTAGAGCCTATGATGCCGCATTGGGAAGTGCCATACAGATAGTTTGGTAGAATCTTTCAGTAGCGGGGCATTCCCGGTTCGATTTCTTTAGCCCAAGCGTCAATGCCTCCAATCAGACTTCGACAATTTTCATAGCCAAGTTCTCGGAAAACCCTTAAAGTCCGCTCGGATCGAACACCTCTGTGGCAATAAAATATGATTATTTTCTCTAAGTCTTTAGAAAAATTCTCTGTTTGAATTTTGCTTGCCGGATGATGTTCGGCTCCTTTCAATCGACAAATTTCCCATTCATGAGGCTCCCGAACATCAACCAACCTGATTTGCCTCCCATTTCGTAGTGCATCACTCAGCCAATGTGCAGAAACTTGATCAGCGTTATTTTTTCTCTCCTCAGATCCAAATTCCTCAATCACGGGGACTTTCCCTGCATCGGGCCAAGCTTTGATAGGTGGATTTACGCCACATAGCTGGCAAGTCTTTTCCTGTGGAACATGAATCTTTCGAAAATCTACTTCCAAGGCATCATAAAGCAAAAGTTGACCTATCATTTCAATCCCAACCCCTAAAACCAACTTCAGCACCTCAGTTGACTGCAGTAGACCCATTGTGCCTGGGAGCACGCCCAGGACTCCAGATTCCATTCAGGTAGGGGCTATTGATTCAGGCAAGGTCACAGGGTAGAGACAACGATAACACCCACCCTTTGATTTCGGCCAAAATACAGCAAGTTGCCCCTGAAATTTGTGTACTGATGCAGTGACCAAAGGCTTATTAGCGAAGAACGCTGCATCGTTAACTAAATATCGAGTTGGAAAATTATCAGAACAGTCCACGATGACATCGTACTTTTGAACAATTTGAAGTGCATTGTTGTGCTGCAACTTGTCCGAAATCAGTTCAACTCTCGATTGAGGGTTGATACTGGTTATAGTCTTAGCCAAAGATTTAGTTTTTGGTAACCCAAGATTTTTTTCAAAGTGGCCAATCTGCCTTTGTAGATTAGAAATTTCGACGACATCATGATCAATTATCCCCAATTGACCTATACCTGCTGCAGCCAGATAAAGTCCTACTGGGCATCCCAGACCTCCGGCACCAACTATCAGAACCTTACTTTTCTTGAGCTTTTGCTGCCCCTCTGGCCCCACTTCAGAAAGACTGAGATGCCTGCTGTACCTTTTGACTTCTGTAGCAGAAAGACCTTGAGATAAATCTTCAATTGGGATTTTTTGGAACATATTCTAAGATTTATTAAGTTTAATTGCGTTTTCAACCCTATCTGAAACCCGATTCATGAATTCACTTTTTCGCAAATTCTGCCTCTCCAGTTTCATATTCTATTTTTGTGGTCTTACTTCTAGTCAAGCCTCAGAAGATCCACTTTTAGAAACAATTTGGGATATTGAGTCAGGAAAAGTTATCAAACACGAAGAACTTATTGAGCATTTTCTTGGCGCAGAGGTGATTTATTTTGGGGAGAAGCACGATAACGCCCGTCAACATGAAATACAACTACAGATACTTGAAACCTTGATAAGCAAAGGGAAACGTCCTTCGATAGGTTTTGAATTTTTCACAATTGGACAGACAAGTTTGTTGATGAATTTTACACAACCCTATGCGCCGATAATGAACATGAAGTCCAAAGACCAAAATCCTGAGTCAGTTCTTCGCCAGGCCCTGGGATGGGACCATCGTTCCGATGAAGAATGGAGTTATTACTTCAAGTTGATTGAGCTTGCCCGCCAAAATCAACTCCCGACATTTGCCACGGACATTCCTTGGGGATTATCATCTCGTATAACCCGAGTTGGAATTGAGAATCTTCATCCAACAGAATTGTCAATTTTAGTGGACACTGGTTTAAACGACTCTGAATATGAGGAGTTAATGTTGCAGGAATTTACAAACGCGCACTGCGGCTATAGAAATGAAGAGTTGTTTCGACGCATGTACCAGGCATGGATCGCTCGCAACGACGCAATGGCTCAATCTATCGTTAGCACCCTCGAAGCAAATCATCAAAATCCTGTGGTGATGATCGTCGGATTCGGGCACCTCAGGCACGGGATGGGGATTCCGGAGCGTGTTGCATATCTTCGTCCTGAAACCAAACAGATCAATTTCTTTATGATGGAAATTAGTCAAGAACTCTCATCACTTGAGAGTTATTTGCCTGAGTTTGAAATTAATGGCAGAACTTTCAGACAAGATTTTGACTATCTATGGTTTACTTCTCGCCAGGATACAGAAGATCCCTGCGAAGCCTTTCGCAAACAATATGAATAAACTAGTTTTACACTGAATCCAATCTGAGATTTATGCTCTTTTTAAGTGGCACAATCTCAATTCTTGTTCAGATTCAAAGAAACCAGAAAAAACTTTCTTCACCAATCCAGCCTTTGAAACTATAAATCTAAATTTCATTTGGAAATAGAACAATGGCTGAAAATCGCTTTATTGTGCGCTTTGGGAGCAATGAGCCCAGGACCAAGCTTAGCGGTGATTGTAAACAATACAATGTCCGGAGGTAAGTCAACTGGAATTTATACTTCGCTACTACACGGGTTAGGAGTTGGAAGCTACGCTCTCCTCGTAGTAACTAGCACAAGCCTGACTTTACATAGCTATTCTTCCATTGAAAGCATCTTAGAAATTAGTGGTGCTGGCTTACTCTGTTGGCTAGCTCTACAAAGCTGGCCTAAGTATTCATCTCATAACCCACCAGATCAGGTGAACACAACTTCCGTTTGGAACGGACTCTTGATTGTTCTTTTCAATCCCAAGATTACAATTTTTTTTCTAGCTATTTTTAGCCCAAGTCTTGGGACTATATTTGGATGGCAAAACTGGCTTGGAATAGCTGTCATGGTAGGGGTGATCGATGCGGTTTGGTACATCCTCGTCGTTCTGGTTGCTTCAAACTCCCTTTTTCAAATTTCTGATGAAATTTGGAGGAGACGAATTGGCAAGACCATGTCCATTGTGATGGCTTTAATGGCCTTCGAAATTATTATCAAACACATTAACTCTGTTGTTTGAACTCAGGAATTAGATCATTCATCAACATTTCTAATTGCTGACAATACTTCCCAAATTCAGAACTAGAAGTTGATTTCGGGATATAAACAGGTTGGCCAAATACACTTCTGATATTTGTAAACGGCTTTGGGATTTTATGACTATCCCAACTATTGAGATGCCAGCAAGAACTGCCTTCATATCTCCATGGAATAATTGGGACACCAGTCATTTTAGCAAGGGCAACGACTCCTTCCTGAACTTTATGGATTGGCCCTTGAGGTCCATCAGGTGTGATCGCAACCGACTGCCCGTCTTTCAGGCAGCGCACTAGCTGTTTCATTGCACCTACTCCTCCCCTAGTGCTTGATCCTCTTACAGCCCTAAATCCAAAGACACTTAATATCTGATTGATGTACTCCCCATCCTTCGAAGAACTGATCAAAGCTGTTAAATTCATGTTCTTGAGTAGCCAAGCAGTAAAGTAAATATCATGATGCCAAGCACAAATGATAAAAGGCTGACGCTGCTCTATAAGCTCATCAATAATCTCTTTTCCAGCCAAACTAATCTTAGCTGTCACTCCTGTGAAGAAAATGAACTTCTGAATACCAAACAATGTGAGTTTTTTACCCCAATCCAGTCCCAAGATAGGTGCCATTAATTTAGAAAGATATGCCTAAACCGGCCGTTACTTGGGTAGTCTGTCTAGAGTAAGATTTTGATGGGTAACTTAAACTTCCTCCATTTGAAAGAGTTTCGAGACTTGTGTTGGAGGAGTTTAAACTAGCTTTGAAGTTATTCCAACGCCAACCTGCGAGTATTTCGAAGGGTTGCAGATCATAGCCAAAAGTAAAAAAAGCAGAATTCCCTGATGGACTTGTTGATCTGAGAATTTCTTCATTCACTGCTGCATTCAATGATGATCCGTAATCCAGTTTTACTTCTGCAGAACCAGATACAAGCCCACCAACTCCCAACGTTAATGTAATTTCATCACCAAACATTACCCCGAGTTCATTGTATTTTGCATTGGTTGTGAAAAACTCATCCAAAATTACATCGTTGCCTACCTTGCTCCGAATAGAACTGTCTGCGCTGATCTCTGTAATTCCAACTGAAAGCCCACTGAAAATCACAGAATAGGATCTACCCGTTGTTCTAATCCCGGTCGACGTAATCGCCCCACCGATGTTTTCAGAGGACACAAGATTATCAGCACTGGATTGTTCTTGGATGGGAGCCAATGCCCGAATTCGCATGTTGTCCGATCGAGTACACCCAAATAGCACAAAAAAACTTAAAAAGAAAAATGGAGATAACTTCATGGCTAATCCCTAAAAGTTGTATCCAATAGCTAAATAACCGAGAGATGGATTCGGCTTCCCAAAGTCTTTTTCAACTCGCTCTATCAACGATTGTTTATCTGCATCTGACACGTTTGAATTGTCTGTTGTAACTACTATTTCGGGTTCTACCTGAACTGGGGAAAAGATTAGCCCAAGCCCAATCGAAAGACCAAAATCCCAAATAGCAGTATACCCTAATCCAATGCCTACTCCACTCCAAGAATTTACTTCAGTTTGAACAGTAATTTTGGTGTCGGATAGTTGAGTATTGTTAGGCAGTACACGATTTCTTTTTTCGAAGGTAACCTCTTGAAATTTGCTTCCAGTTGAAAGAGCACCAATAGAAAAATAAAGCCCGTTATCAAAGGGACTAATCCGCAACTCAAGAGCTTGATCCTGCTTCTCTTCTACATCCACCTTTTCAACGTAGTCTTGACCGTAAAGAGTGCTTGGGTTCTGAGGTTCCAATGTCAGATCCATTGAAGAGACATAGGTGTATCCAAGAAAAATCGAATCTGAAACGTGATATCCCAATGCCACTCCACTAAAATTGACTAGTTGTAACTGAACAGGCCGGCTAGTCCTTTCTAAGGACCAAATTGTGAAAGGTAAAAGAATAAACAAGATTGAAGAAAAAATCTTTTTTCTCAGCATTTTAGTTACATATGGAGATTTTTTTTTGGGCAATTCGCCGGAACTGTTCTAGACTGGGTTTTGAAGAAAATTCCTGAGAAGGCCAATCAAGAAAAACATCTGGAATCTGGAAAGGCATCAGGTTTTCACTAAGTAGCTTTCTAAGACCTGGATCACTGTATTTCTTCTGTCTTTGCAAAAAAGCCACCGGACGGGATCCATAAGTTTCACTGGGCATATCAATAACTAGGGCATTCGTGATGCCCACGATATTAATTAAAGCCTGCTCAATTTGTTCAGGGTGAATATTCTCCCCACCTGAAATAAACATTCGATCTAACCTCCCAATTACTTTCAACATTCTATTCTTGTCAAACTTGCCAAGATCATTGGTGGTATACCACCCTTCTTCATCAAAAGGCTTCAGTAGTTCGTGATTATGCCAATATCCAAGAAACTTTGTTTTTCCATTGAGTTGAATCCTCCCATCTTGGTCAATTTTCACCTGACGGCCGGCCAATATCTTCCCCGCTGTCATCAGTTCACGCATTGTTGCACCTTTAGATGTCGTACAAACCTGAGAAGCCATTTCTGAGCAGCCGTAACTCGTATGAATCGGTAGATNNAACTCAATGGATTTTTGAATCAGGACCTGGGGTATTTTCGATCCACCTAAGAGGATNGCTTTCGNCTCTTTATTNAAAGGNACTTNAGTTTGAATAAAGNGAGCAAGTTGAGTAGCTACTAACGAAAAATGTGTAATTNTATTCTGATCAATGAAATCNGCATNTAGGATCTTAGGAGAAATGATNGNATTNCCGCCTGCAAGCATGGTNCTGAAAATAATGGACATCCCCCCCACATGAAATAAGGGTAGGCTGANCAACCAGTTGTCATTTGGATCAACCGGAATATTTTCAGACGATCCTTTAGCACTCCAAATAAAATTGGCAATAGAGAGAGCAACTAACTTTGGGAATCCTGTAGTGCCAGAAGTCGCTATTAAAAGATCTACTTCGTCAGGGAGGCAAACAGATTTCTCAAACCTGTTTACCTGATTTTCCATGGATTCAATTGCTCTCCATGGACGAATTTGCTCTAAAATTTTTTCTTTCTGAGAATGGGAAAGTTTTGGATTCAGTGGAACAACGACTCCACCTGCTTTCCAAATTGCAAAGAAATCAATGAGAGTGGAGATTGAATTTTCAGCGAATATTGCGATTGGGGCTTTGTAGCTTTGCTGATGAAACTCTTTACTTTTGATACCAACGATGTGCCAAAATAATTCGAACGTCAGAGAGGTACCTTCATCAGAAAGGCATTTTCTTTTGGCAAAATTTTGAAGGGTAAAGTCTTGAAGGGCAGATATGTTGAGAGGCAGGTCCACGGTTAACTTCTAAATAATTCAAGTATTTTATCAGCTCCCTGTGTGATTAATTTATCAGTTACCTCCTTACCAAGTTTCTCTGGTTCTTCGAGTAATCCAGCCCCCCGAGCCACTAGCAATTCCGTGCCATCTGGATCTCCAATTCTTGCCTCAAGATGGAGTTTTCCTTGCTTTTCAACGCAATATCCTGATATCGGAACATGGCAATTACCGCTTAAGCCAGAGAGGACCGTACGTTCACAGATCAATTCTCTCTCCGTTTTTGTATGCCTCAATGGCTTTATCCATTGAAGCGTATCTTGGTCGCCTGAACGCGTTTCTATTCCAATAGCTCCCTGAGCAATAGCTGGAAGCATTACAGAGTGAGGGATTACTTGAGCGATTCTTTCTTTGAGGCCTAATCGTTTTAATCCCGCGACAGCAAGAATAATTGCATCATATTCTCCATCATCTAGTTTTCTCAGTCGCGTATCCAAATTGCCCCGTAAATTCTTGATCTTCAGATTTGGGTAAAAATGGCGCAATTGAGACTTTCTTCTCAATGAACTCGTGCCAATCATGGCCCCATCTGGCAGCTCATTGATGTTAGTAAACTTATTGGAAACCAGTGCATCATTTGGGTCATCCCTCTCTGTAATCACTGAAAGTTCCAGGGACAGTGGGAACTCCGTGGTTAAATCTTTCATGCTGTGAACGGCAAGATCTGCACGATGATCCAAAAGAGCTTGTTCCAGTTCCTTGATGAAAAGTCCCTTGCCCCCAATATCGGCAAGAGACCGATCAAGCCTCTGATCTCCCTCAGTTTTCATAGGAACTAGTTGGACATCAAGCTCAGGGAATTCTGCTCGAATCTTTTCTCGAACCCAGTTCGCTTGCCAAAGAGCTAGTCTACTTTCTCTAGTGGCAATACGTAGTATCATAGGGATTTTGANCCTCTCACCAACTTCAGATTCGGTTTTTTTTCATCCAACAATTTTTTATTGGCTTCTTTTTCNGAAAAAACATCTAGCAAAACTTGAAGTTGTAGCGACCTGTCTTCTTCTTTAGACAAGGCTTTCATATTCATTGTGGGCTTGTGTAGAATTTTTTGTGTAATTCTATGAACGAGACTGGTTACCAAGTCTATGTCTTTATCGCTCAGATGTGATAATCGGAGGAGAGTTTTTTCTAATTCTGCCTGACTAATATGTTCAAATTCATTGCGGATTTTACGAATCGTCGGGATAGCAGATCTAGTCAAAAACCAATCTTGAACCCTAGCAATCTCATCTTCTAAAATTTTATCAGCTTGTTCTGCTTGTNTTACCCGTTCTTCTTGGTTCTTTTGGACAACATTCTGTAAGTCATCAATATCGTAACAGTACGCTCCAGGCAGATCGTTTATTTCTGGTTCAATATCTCTTGGTACCGCAATGTCGATGAAAAACATGGCTCTTGCTCTTCTTTTTTTTAGGCATTTCCGAACCATCGACTGAGTTAATATAAAGTGCCTTGCCCCAGTGGAAGAAATAATGATATCAGCTTCACACAGCCGATTCTCAAGCTGTTCAAATNAAATGGCTGTTCCTGCGAATTTGTCAGCCAAATTTTCAGCATTTGTGTAGGTGCGGTTCGTCACCATCACATCNGCAACACCGTGACTCTTCAGATTCTGAAGTGCCAATTCTGCCATTTCCCCTGCACCAATTATAAGAACTCGCTGCTGACTCAAATCGCTAAAAATTCTTTTGGCAAGTTCTACGGCAGCAAAACTTATTGAAACAGCATAATTTGAAATCCCAGTTTCTGTTCTAACTCTTTTTGCAGTGTGAAAGGCATTAGGAAAGAGATAATTGAATCTGCCACCAACCCACCCTAGATTCTGAAATCTTTGGAATGCTTCTTTTAGTTGACCTAAAATTTGGGGTTCACCCAAGACCATCGAATCCAGGCTTGATGCTACCCTGAATAGATGCCGAGCCGTCTCAACATATTGTATTTGGTAGGCTTGTTTTTTCAATTCTTCTAAGTCCCAACGTTTTATCAAAAATTCTAACAGTTCGCTGGAAATCGGTTTGATTTCTCTCGCAGAGAAATAAAATTCTGTACGATTGCAGGTTGATAGGATCGTTAATTCTTCGATTGGCAACGAGTTTTTTAGTCGATCAGCAAGTTCAGCTTGCTCAACAGCTGAAAGGGCAATTTTGTCCCTCAATTCAACTGAAGTTTTCTTGTAACTCCAACCTAAAACTCCAACTTCCACGCGGCTTCCTATACTTTCAAAATGATCTGCAAAAAATTTAACCGAAAGAGTCTAGCCTGAATTGATGATAGACATGGCTGATCGAATAGAATAAATTTTAAGATTAACTTTCAAATATAACCTAATTTTAACATGGACAGCAAGTAGGATGTCATCCAAATTATTATCGTTCTTCTCGCGTTGGGTGACTCCAAATCAACTGACTCTCCTCAGAATTTTTGTCGTCCCAATAGTGTATGGATTGATCTATGTTCACCGCGAAGACCATTGGATCCTTCTAGCAACCTGGGTTCTATATGTCTTAGCTTGCCTGACAGACTATTGGGACGGAGTACTTGCTCGATATCAAAACAATACCAGTCGATTGGGGAAACTCCTAGATCCGGTAGCTGATAAAATTTTGTTGGCTTCACTCATGATTGCCCTTGTCGAAGTGGATCGGGCACCAGGTGCTCTTGTCACTTTGATCTTAATGAGAGAGCTTGCTATTACAGGTCTGAGGTCTGTTGCAGCAGCTGAGGGNAGGGTCATCTCAGCGAACTCTGGGGGAAAATTGAAAACTTTTTCCCAGATGTTCGCAGTTGGATTCTTGATGATTCACTATCCAACATTGTGGCTTCCCTGCCATGAGATTGGTATCATCTTACTTTGGTTTTCTACAGGTGTGACTCTTTGGACAGGCTGGCAATACTTTCGTGAGTTTTACTTCGAATCAAATTAGGCCGCTTTTTGGCAATTTTTTTATATTGATTTATGACTACAATACTTTCTGTTAGGAAAAACAANCGTGTCGTNATGGCNGGTGATGGCCAGGTTTCAATGGGAAATACTGTTACCAAGGCATCAGCCAGAAAAATTCGCAGAACCTTTGACGGGAAAGTCATCGCAGGATTTGCTGGCTCTACCGCTGACGCGTTCACCCTATTTGAAAAATTTGATGAGAAGTTGGAGCAATACAATGGGCGCCTCATAAGGTCTGCCGTCGAATTGGCAAAGGAGTGGCGCACGAACAAAATGCTGAGAAGTTTAGAGGCCTTGCTNGCGGTGTGTAGTGAAGAAGCATCTCTNATTATTTCGGGAAATGGAGATGTGATCGAGCCCGACGATGGCTTGATTGGAATTGGCTCAGGGGGAATGTACGCACTATCTGCAGCAAGGGCACTCATCGATACAGAAATGGGGGCAAGGGAAATCACAGAAAAATCTATGCAGATCGCTGCTGATATTTGCATCTATACCAATAGCCAAATACAATTTGAAGAAATTGAGATCTAATCACCAANCTCCAATAGTTTTCATGGAAATTCAACTACCAGAACACAATCAGACACCACACGAAATCGTCGAAGCCCTCGATTCATACATCATCGGCCAATCAGACGCTAAAAAAGCCGTTGCGGTAGCCCTTAGAAACCGATGGCGTAGGATGCAGCTTCCTGAAGATATTAAGGACGAAATCCTACCAAAAAATATAATCATGATTGGTGCAACTGGTGTTGGTAAGACTGAGATAGCCAGACGGATTGCTAAGCTCGTCAATGCTCCTTTCCTTAAAGTAGAAGCCTCAAAATTTACTGAAGTTGGCTATGTAGGNAGAGATGTAGAGTCGATGATTAGAGATCTAACAGAGGCCGCAATTGGNATGGTGAAGCAAGAACACATGCATCGGAAAACCGAAGAGGCAGCGCTGCTTACTGAGGATCGCTTGCTGGATCTTTTATTNCCGAATCNCCAAAAAGATGAGCAAGGCGTACCAGNAAATCAGGGAACAAGAGAGAAATTTCGTCAAAAACTTCGTGATGGTNTGCTGGATGATAAACANATTGATCTAGAAGTTGCGGAGCGNGGTAANACTCCTATGCTTGAGTTCATGCCCGTTTCGATGAACGACAACATGGACATGAATATCCGGGATATGCTCTCGAATTTCATGCCCAAGCGAAAGAAACGTAGAAAAACCAAAATTTCTGAGGCCAAAACTATTCTTCAGCAAGAAGAAGTTAGTAAATTGATTGATATGGATGAGGTTTCAAGAGAGGCGGTTACTAGGGTGGAACAAACTGGCATTGTTTTTCTTGATGAAATTGACAAAGTTGCAAGTAGAAGAGGGGCTACTCAAGGTCCTGATGTCTCCCGTGAGGGGGTTCAAAGAGATCTTTTGCCTATCGTTGAAGGTTCCACCATCAACACGAAATATGGTCCTGTTCGTACTGAACACATTTTGTTCATTGCCGCTGGGGCTTTTCACCTTGCAAAACCATCAGACTTGATTCCCGAACTACAAGGTAGATTCCCCATTCGTGTGGAACTCAAGGCACTCAGCGAAAAAGATTTTGTAAAAATACTCACAGAACCTCGGAACGCTTTGATCAAGCAATATACAATGCTAATGCAAACTGAAGAGGTCGAACTCGAATTTTCGGACGATTCAATTCGCGAAATCGCACGGATTGCCTTCGTGATCAATGCAGAATCTGAAAATATTGGTGCCAGAAGACTTCACACGGTTATGGAGCAATTGCTTGAAGAAGTAAGCTTTGAAGCCCCTAAGCTTAGTGGTCAGACCATTAAAATCACCCCTGAATATATACAAGGCAGAGTTTCAAGCTTACTGAAAAATCAAGACCTTAGTCGTTACATTCTTTAGATTCATTTCTTGCAAAGCAACCGGGACATGTCATCATAGTTTATTGATAAATTTTGGTTTTGAATCAAAATGAAACTCTTGTTTGATTTCTTGCGACTTAACTAAATTCTCACCCACAAAGCTTTTTCTGTGGATTATCCTACCCTGCTACTCTATCTAGAAAATCAGCTGAAGTGGCTGCAGAAAAAAGATTGTCACTACCTGAACCAGGATTCGCTCCCAAAAGTTGAACTTTGTGAACTGATGGACGGGTTGTATGAGCTAGTTCCCCACAATGCTGGTGATTCGGGAAAAGAACTTAATTTTGTTGAGCTAAGTGGATCAGAAAAAAATGCNGTTGGTTTGCAAAATCTGAAGCAGCAATTAGCGATCTCTTGTGCGCAAGCACGTGAAGAGGTAAGCAATATTGGAGATCTGGATTTTTGCCCGCCTTCCTCAAAAGTACCTGTGTACAGAGAACCCGAATCGATCAAGAGAGTTCAAAATGAGCTTCGGGATCACTCAAAACTTGAAACACTTTCTGATCTCTGTCAGCAAAACTCNGAGTGCCAACGTTGCTCACTTGGACCAACAAGGAATCAGTTCGTTTTTGGTTCAGGTAATGAGGGAAGCTTATTGCTGTTCGTGGGAGAGGGACCTGGAGCCGATGAGGACAGACTTGGTCTTCCTTTTGTGGGAAAAGCAGGCAAGCTTTTGGATCGAATGATTGATGTGATTGGATTGGATCGTGAAGATGTTTATGTTACTAATGTTGTAAAGTGCCGACCCCCGAATAATAGAAATCCTGCGTCCGATGAAATTGCACATTGTATGGGGATTCTTGAACGTCAGATAGAGTTGGTAAACCCAAAGTTGATTGTTACCCTCGGCAATGTCCCCACACAAGCACTGCTTCCTGGCAGTCCAGGAATCACAAAATCGAGAGGAAGCCTAAAGAAATATCGCAATTGGAATATCCTTCCAACTTTCCACCCTTCTTACTTACTCAGAAATCCAAACGCGATGCATGAGGCTTGGGAAGATTTTCAGAAAATTTCCGAATACGCTTTCCCTCATTGATTAACTGAGAATGATTGATCTCCAACCGGTAAAAGGCACTCGCGATTTTTACCCTACACAGTTAAGAATCCGGAACTGGCTTTTCAACACCTGGCGCAAGTCCGCACAGCAAGCTGGTTTTGAAGAATATGATGCCTGTGTCTTAGAGCACGAAGCCTTATACATTAGAAAAGCGGGGGATGAGATTAGCCAGCAACTGTATAACTTTGTAGACAACAGCGCCCGTAGATTGAGCCTACGCCCAGAGATGACGCCATCTTTGGCAAGAATGATTCTACAGAAGCAAAAATCTCTTAGTTACCCAGTACGATGGTTCTCAATCCCACAATGCTTTCGCTACGAGAGGATGACTCGAGGTAGGAAACGTGAGCACTACCAATGGAATTTGGACATCATTGGCGAACCCACGGTTCTTGCTGAATTAGAAATCATCAGTACCCTCATTCGATCCTTGAAGGAACTTGGACTTGATTCGCANGATTTTCGAATCTTCATCAATGATCGGCGCATACTGAATGCCATGCTGGAACAGTTGAAGGTACCTCAGGATCTTCAAAATTCTGTGCTCGTTGTCCTGGACAAAAGGGATAAATTGCCTGTTGATGCGCTGCGCTCTGAACTCTCAATTCAAGGACTTAACGACAATCAAGCCTCTCAACTCATTCACTTCCTTGAATTACCTGATTTTGAAGCTGTGGCTGAGCGACTGGATGATAAGGATGTCCTCAATGAACTGAAAAANATTTTGGATCAGTTTCAGAAAATGGGATTAGGAACTTACCTACAGTTCGACATCTCTATCGTNAGAGGCTTGTCTTACTACACTGGTACGGTCTTTGAAGTCAATTCTCCCACTAAATCTTCACGTGCAATTAGTGGGGGAGGTCGTTATGACTCCCTCCTCTCAGCCTTTGGGGGTCCTGCCATTCCAGCAGTTGGCTTTGGTTTTGGAGATGTTGTAATTTTGGAGATTCTTGAGGANACCAAAAAACTTCCAGACTTGAAACAAGAACTGGATCTGGTGATCTTTGCTCTCGGTTCCCAACAAGATGAGATTGCGATGGGCGTTGCCCACCAGCTAAGAGATGCTGGACTCAAAGTTCAGACCCAATTCGGACCAATGAAAATGCAAAAAGCCCTTCAACAAGCAAATCATCTTGGGGTAGCTTTTGCGATGTTTTGTTTTCCAGATGAACTCAACAGAGATGAAGTCGTGATCCGAGACCTNNATAATCGAGAACANAAAGCCTACTCCCTATTAAAAATCACAGACCTCTCCTGGATGGGGAATGCCTGATGAAATTATGGCATTCCGCAGTCATCATTGCCGTATTGCTAGTAATCGATCTTGTCTCAAAAATTTGGATCAGAGCGAAAGTCCCCCTATATGAATTGACTAACTTAATACCTAATTTGATTGACCTGACCCATGTGCAGAATCGTGGGGTCAGTTTTAGTTTCCTCTCAGATTTAGATGATTCGATTCGTCTCCCTTTGCTCATTGGAACTTCTGTCTTGGCAATAGCTGGGATGATCTTTTATCAACTGCGCTATTGGCTTGAACTGGATGAATGGACTAAGCAGGGACTAACCTGGATTTTACCTGGAGCGATGGGCAATCTTGTTGATAGAGTTTGGTTCGGGCAAGTAACNGACTTTTTTCATTTCCGTTGGTTTGAGGTTAGTTTTTTTGTCAACAATTTCGCTGACATCTTTATCAGCTTTGGGGTTATCTGTTTTATTGCTTCTTCATTAGCATCGGTTCGATCTGCCAAAGCATAGAAAAAGCTTGCACTCCAAAAAAACAGANCATATTCTTNTTCTTTTTCGTTGGGCGCTTAGCTCAGCTGGGAGAGCGACGGTCTTACAAACCGTAGGTCACAAGTTCGATCCTTGTAGCGCCCACCACTCCCAATGAAAAAAGCTCCCATTTGTACGGGGTCGTAGTTCAGTTGGTCAGAACGCTGGCCTGTCACGCCAGAGGTCGCGGGTTCGAGCCCCGTCGACCCCGCCACGAAAAAAACTATTCAATTCAAAGCTTTCCCAGCCAGTTTCTTTTAAGCACCTTTTATTGCACTACCCACTGCCCCACCAAACATCTAAATTAGGTCCAGCGCACTCCTAGGCTAGGCAACATCTGACCTAAAAAAACTATCTACTGAAAGGCACCCATGCTTGGTTTTACTACGATTGAAATCACAAAAGGTTTCCAAGTCTGGAAAGATATGGTCAAAGAAAGTGGTGGAAAAATGAAGGAATACGGAATGACCATGATCTGCGTAGGACCTCAAGCCGATGACGAAACCAAATTGCATGGTGTCCTACACTTTGAATCCATGGAACATCTCAAGAAATTCCAAGCTGATGAAGAACTGACTCAGAGGCGAATTGATGCTGGTGTTAAAGTCGAAACCGGTACCTTCACTCCTGTTTCTGATGCAGCATTGGTAAATTTTCCTAGTGCGATCACCCAACACGAATAATAAACCAAAGCACTAGAAAAACTCTCATTCAGTCTGTGCGGGGTTGGTGCAAAAGCCAACCTGCCTTCGCCATCGACTTCGTTCGCCCAAAATCATTGCTGCCAAATCCTAAAACCCGGTTTGATCGATTGGAAGCATTACACGCACGAGTTTGATCCAGTGGTTTCTCCTTAGAAGATATCCCGCCACCGCCAAAAAAGCACCTTGTGTCTCACCATGCGACCTTAGTAAAGTTCTCTCCAAAAGTGGGATCTGGATAAACTACTAGCACCAAGCCGCTGATTTTGTGCCTCCCACCTTCTGCGCTGCCCCTAAGTAGTATTGCCTTGGATGCCTTGATGGCTGCACCGATATCCCTTGTTGATCTGGATCCAGACTTTCTTTGCAGCCCGTCTCGTAGCCAGTGGTTGCGCGAGTTTCATGTAAACATTTTTGGACACAGGCCCTCTTGGCCCGTGCTTGTGGTGTTGCCCGTAGTACCACGGTGCGCTGGGAGAATGATCAATCTCCCGTACCAAAAACCACGATCATGCTGGTGCTCCTGGTGAATATCATTAACGAGTATTGCAGGATATCCATGTAGGTGATGAATTGGCCGGAAGGTGAGCGGGATCGCTGGTGGCGCTATCTAAGCACCCAGAACCATCCAGTAGACGTAGTGGCTATGCGAAGCTCCGCCAGCTTTGGAAGTGCCAGAACCAGTGATGCCCACAAAGGAAGAGCTAGAACGTAAATACAAGAGGCAGGCGCGATATGATAGAGGTAAAGAAAGGCGTTGCTTGTGAATGATGTGAATGAACTCCCAAGACTACATTAGTGCCTGAATCTTGTATTTACGTTCTAGCTCTTAACATCAGCGAACTTTGTTTCAGTTTTTCCCTGAGCCACGCAAGATTTGTTGATAAAAAGTCTATACTGACTGAGGTTTGATTTTTAAAAAGGTATACTTTACAAAAATCCAGGTAATGGCCGCACCACTTAGGGTTGTCAGAAAGATTCCTACCCAAATTCCATTTAAGCCATAGTCCAACACCTCAGAGAAAAACCAAAAGAGAATTAAAGGGGCGATGATCAAACGATAGCCTCCTAAAATCATCCCAAACATTGGTTTTTTTAGTCCCTGTAAAACAGCAACCCCTAGAAATAAAGTTGTGTAGGCTGGCAACAGAACAGCTTCTACTCTCAACAAACTCTCTCCAACATCAAGAATTTCCGAGCTTTCCGTAAAAAGACCCAACCAAAGTCTTGGAACTACGAATATTACAACCGCACCAATACACATCATCAGTAGTGCTATTCTCATACAAGTTCGCCAGACCTCTTTGACTCTTCCAAGATCACCAGCACCGAAGTTAAAGCCCGTTAAAGACAAAGCAGCTACATTTAGGCCTATCGTAGGCAATAACATAACCTGGACAATCCTCGTAGATACGCCAAAGGCCGCCACCGCGCTTTTACCGTAATCGGAGACAAAAAATAAAATTACGAAGAAATTCAATGCGATGAACATCATGCTGATTGTAGAGGGTAATCCCTGACGAATCAGATCTCGCAATAAATCATGTTGAGGTTTGAAGTATTCGAACCTCAATTGCTGTCCCAAAGAAGATTGTCGAACCTTCGTAATTATATAAAGGACAATCCCCAACTGAATCAGGATGGTGGCAATCGCAATTCCTTCCACTCCCATCTGGGGAAATGGACCACAGCCAAACATCAGCAACGGATCAAGGATAATGTTCGCCAAGAAACCACAAATCAGTGCATTACGATAGGTCTTGGTATCACCTTGCGCATTGAGTCCTGCATTTGCGGTTAAATTGATGATGAAAGTGGCGCACCCATAAATAAGCCAGTCGATGTAACTGAGGGCCATCTCCAGATATGACTCTTCTGCACCCATATGACGGTATAGCATGGGAGTGAAAGTTTGACCCAGGAACATCACCAATCCGCAGGCAACCAATGCTAGTATTAACGCTTGAGCGATCAATCGAACAGCACGCTCATTTTGCTGGGCTCCCATTGCATTTGACACCAGTGCGTTTGTCCCTTGTCCAAGACCGATCCCCATAGACAATAAGCCCAGAAAAGGAATCATCGACAATGAGAGCGCAGCAATCGCCTGGGCAGAAAGTTGACCAGCCCAAAAGGTATCTACCACGTTGAACATGGTGTTAAAAAACCAGCCTACACTTGCGGGGTATGCTATTCGACGGACAAGAAGAGGGATTGGGTCTTTGGCGAGATTCATTCAGGATTTATTCAGAAAAATGAGGATTTGATTAAGTATATATTAAATTTTCTAAAGAAAAACTTCCTCAAATTTCTTTTAGGGATTAATTCAGTGGACCCTCCAGTATGTGATTAGATTTTCAGGTGGTATTCTTGGAATTTCAATCTCAAAATTTATAATTTGGGTCATTGACCTCGGATAGCGTTACGGATCTCCTCATCTGGCAACTCCCGACCCAAATAGGCTTCAATAACAGCATGATCATCCTTGATCATCTCTGGGGGTCCTTCAGCAATCTTTTGACCATGATCCAAAACAGAGATGGTTTCACAGGTGCTCATGACTACCTTCAGAATGTGCTCTACGACTACTACGGTCAACTTGTAGCGCCCTTTTAATGCGAGAATAGTCTCCATCAATTTATCAACATTCACAGGGGACAATCCTGCACCTGGTTCATCGAGTAGGAGCAGCTTCGGCTTCATCGCAATTGCTCTTCCCAACGCCAAAAGTCTTCGCTGTCCACCTGAGAGCTCTCCTGCTGGTATATCAGCAAAATTAGCAAGCCCAATAAATTCGAGGAGATCCAACATCTCTTCTTTCATTTTCTGGTCTGCATGTCGAACCCGAGAGGTGCCGAGTAAGGATTCAACAATTCCATAGCTAGTTTTGCAATGGTTTCCGACCATCACATTTTCAAGTACGGTCATCTCCGAAAACAATCTCAGTAGCTGGAAGGTTCTCGCCATACCCAGTGCAGCGATACCATGAGCTTGTAGATAGGTAATGTCATTACCATTGAACTCAATGTGACTGCCTGGATCCGGTTGATAGACCCCTGTTACTAAGTTGAAGAAAGTCGATTTACCAGAGCCGTTGGGGCCTATCAAGCCATGGACCGTCCCCGGCTGAACTTTTAGATCAACTCCTGAGACTGCTTTTAGCCCACCAAAGCTCTTACTAAGACTTCTAGTTTCAAGAAGTGCCAAGGTTCTGCTCCTCGTGTTTTTCGATGAATTTCCTTTTGACGATTGCTTGCTCAATCACTCCACCAATTCCTCTGGGCATAAAGACAACTAAAAACACCATCGTTATGCCGAAGATCAACGGTTGATAGAAGTAATAATCCTTTGTTTGATCATAGATGACGGTCACGACGATCGCTCCAACCACACCACCCCAAATATTTCCGATTCCACCGAGGACAACCATCAACAACAAGGTCACCATTTCAATCACTGTGAAATTGTTGTGGTGGAGGTATCCCGGTGGCATATGAGCAAAGAGTGCTCCTGCCAAACCTGCATAGATTGCGCTGATTACAAAGGCTAGCAGCTTGTAAAATGGCACATTGATTCCTGAGACAGAGGCGGCGATGACATCTTCACGAATAGCCTTAAAAGCCCGACCTGTGGAGGAATTGAGAATGACGAAGGAGAAATAGATTCCGATGATGGCTGCAGTCATTACCAGGTAAAAGTAATGATCAAAGCTTTCAATGACATAATTCCCAATCGTGGGGGCTGGAATCATCATGATGCCTGTACTGGATCCGAGAGCAGGAGTTACAGCAATCATGATGCGAACAGACTCACCTAATCCAAGGGTTGCAAGCGCAAGGTAGGCACCCTCCAGCCGTACCGAAGGCAAACCAACGACCAAACCTGCGAAACAAGTAACCAAGATGGCGAGAGGTGCACTCAACCAAAAAGGCATTCCATAATTCTGAGCTAAGAGCGCAGACGTTACTGCGCCAATGGCATATAAGCCAATATGGCCCACGGTTACTTGGCCACAAAAACCTTTTACTATATTTAGCCCTACTGCCAGCAAAATAAATAAGCAGCATCTGTTGGCTAAATCTACGTAATACTCACCAAAAGTAGCCGTAATCAGATTCGGTAAAAAAAGTAGCAAAACATAAGCAATTAACCAGGGGAGGAGGCGATGAACCTTCGCAAGGGAATCAATTGCTGAAGTAAAGTTGGTAATGAATGAAATCATGGAAAATCAACCTAGGAAGGAACAGCGTCGGGGAAACCCTTGAGTTTCCCCGATCGTTGATCAAAGACCGAAGTCTTCTGGCATACTCACACGGGCAAGAACTTCCGTCTCGAAGGCTTCTCCACCCTTTCTATAAGCAATCAGAACAGGAGTCTTGTTCCCATCACGACACTGTGGTGTTGCGTCAGCACAGAAGCTGATTGGTCCGGAGGCAAGACCTTGATAATTCTTTACGTTGGCAATCGCATCTCGAATTGCTGTTCGATCAGTTGCCAATGAACTATTGGTCAGCTTGAGGTCTGAATTGTTAAGGGCCATTTCAACAATCCTGATTAGATCATAAGCTTGTGAGAAGTCATGATCTGGTGCGTGAATGCCATAGCGATTCTTAACCATCTGGTTGAAGAGCTTTGCAATGGGGCGAGTATCTGCGTTAGAGTAGGCAGCGGCATAGAAAACACCTTTTACAGCATCACCTGAGATCTTGGGCACAGGGGCATTAGATGCTGAAGAGGAACCGATGCGGCGAACATCAGACCCGATACCAGCCTCGTAGGACTGAATCAGTGCTCGACTCATCGTCTCCGCAAGTGCAGCCACCATGATTCCATCAACACCTGCTGTTTTGATCTTCTGCATGTGTGTTCGGAAGTCGACTTCCTTTTCTTGTACTTGAGCAACATAAGCGGGTTCAGTTCCA
>NYTS01000042.1 GCA_002683655.1 Deltaproteobacteria bacterium | reverse complement strand
TCAACTCCTGGCCACGTTGTACCATCCGAGCATAGGTTGGGACGGAAGTATTTAACTCGGTTTTTTTTGTCGCAAAGGGGTTGTCCAGGCGGTAATGTTCCAAGATTGTCCTCCGGGTAGGAAAGCAAATGAAGGGCGGTTGTGAGACTGTGATTTCTACTGAGCCTTGCACCTCAGGGCAAGCCAAGAGCCAGGAACTAACTCTGGCTCCATCGGGCAAGTGCCAGGATCAGAACCAGGAACAACAGACAGTTGCCCCACGCTGCTAGAAAAGGTGGCAAGGCCCCGGCGTGGCCGACTGCCAGAAAGATTTGGTTGAGAATCCAGGAGACGATACCAAGAAACACAGCGATGGCTAGCGACTCAGCTGACTTACTCTGGCGATGATGAGTTGCTGCTAACAGGGCGCCCAAGGCAACCATCAGGAAAAGTTGGGCTGGGTAGGCCAGTTTCTGAAACAATTCAACCCAGTGGCTAGTTGTGTCCAAGCCCTCTCGTTGGCGTTGTTCGATGTCTTGCCAGAGTTCAAGTAGCGGAAGATAGTGTGGATCTCGTCGTGGCTGAAAGGAGAGCAGTGGCAGGTCGCCTGTTGCTAGTTGTCGCGATTCCTGTTCCTCCAGTTGCATTCCTGATTTATCGAATTGCCGTTCAGCAATGGCTTGTAGTTCCCAGCCCTCCGATTTTCGTTGTGCTTTGTCGGCCTGCAGGGACTCCCGAAGTAGATGACTGGGCTCTCGTAGCCAAGAGAAGCGAGCCAATTGTTCAACCTCACCATCGGGTTGACGAGGACCAAAATACACAATGGCCTGATCACCGTCCAATTTCCACTGTGCCGGCAAACCGGTAGCTACTCCTGCATTGCCCCAGTGTTGCTGCATCCAGGGTTGAGCGTAATTCTGCAATAAATAACTAGCGAGTGCTATACCACAGGTAGTAATCAGGAAAGGTCGAATTAACTGCCAGGAGCCAGCCCCAACCGCCCGCATAGCAATTACCTCTGAGGTTCGACTGAGCGCGCTGAACGCTGCAATGGTTGCGAGTAGCACGGTCACAGGTGTGGTCAATTCTAGAAGCAAGGGCAGTAGCAGGGCTGTCTGACGCAGAAATTCAATGAAGCTCGACCAACTGTCAAAGGCTTGGTTGAGATCGTTGACTAGGTTGCCCAGTGAGGTGATGGCTACGAAAGCCAACAGGAAAAGAGCGAAGAAACGCAAGAATTCTAGGGCAAGGTATCGTGAAAGAATAGAAAACATGAAAGTGCAGCAGTTTTTGCCTACTCTGAGAGATTAATTATTGCAGATTGTCCGCAGCCAGCAGATCATCCTTGGTTGTTGGAACTGATCCTGAGAAGATAGACTTGCTTTCGTTCGAAATCCACGGTTTTTAGGAGTGCTCTCGTCAGAAGGCATAATACTGGAAAAACTTGGGAAGATCAGCTAGTCTTCGTCTCTTCCAAGCTGATTCATAGGCAATCGGAAGGCCATTTGTACCTGGAAACGCCATAAGGAAACGAGATGTCAAATTCAGTCCTGGTCTTTGAAGAAAATAAGGCAATACAAGGACTGATTGCCTCGACGATCAGTGATCAGGTCGAGCTTTGGCAGGAGAGTCGCCCTGATGCCTTCCTGCAGTTGGCAGATCGTTATTCTCCTAGCCTGATCTTCATCAGCAACGCTGACCAGCAGCAAGACTACGCCCTTTGTCGGCAACTGCAGCAGCACCCGTCTCTGAGTCAGGTGCCCAAGGTGTTGCTGGTTAACGCCAGAGATGATGTCAACGAGTCCCTGCTGGAGCAATTTGGGCTTCAAGGGATGATTCGCAAGCCTTTCGAGGCAGCAACGTTGCAGGGACACATCCAGCGCTATCTGCCCAGTGTGGAACTGCAGAGTGAACCGTTGGATTCTGCAGAAGAAGTCAATGTCTTTGATGATGAGATGCTTGGTCTGATTCAGGACAATGGCGAGTCGGTGGATGAGGCGATGTTCGATGAAGATACTGGTTGGAGCGGCTCTGCAACAGGTGAACTGCCAGAAGAAGATGAACTGGATGAAGAGTCCCCAGTGAGCTTGCCCAATGTGTCTGATCAAGCTGCTGCTCCCAAGCAAATTCACCCTCCTGTGGTGGAAGAGGATTCTGTTCCGGATGTAGATTTTGCAGAGGACATTGCAGAGGAAGAAGATTTGAATGCAGACGAAATAGAGATCGTTCCGTCTGTAGCAGTAGCAGAAGATCTTGGTGCGGAAGAAACAGAAATAGCGTTATCCGCAGAGACTGATTCATCCGATGAAGATGAAGAGATTCAGTCATTGGATGAATTACTCGGTGCAGAGGCTGCGATGGAAGAGCAGCCCGGTCTGGTTCAACACGATGATATGGTCCTGAATGCAAATGAAGGACTGAGCTTGGTCGATCTTGAAGGTGAGATCATGGATTCCGAACAAAATGAGATTGAGGAAACTCTAACAGACGAAGCTTCCACAGCAGAAGCTGAAACAGATACTGTTGCTGGAGAGGATCTGGATGCAGAAGAATCGGAGGGGCCCTTCGCTGATCTGGATTTAGATCTTGATGAAGACGAAGAACTTCTCGACTCTTCAGCAGAGGAGTCTGCGGAAGGATTGGGAGATCCTGAAGAAGAGCCTGTCTTCACAGACTCGGATAGTGCTTTTGATATTCCTCCTGCGGCAGAATGGTCTGAAGAGGAAGAACTGGCTACAGATGCTTCAGAAGAACTTGAGCCCACAATAAACGATAGCGGATTTGAGATTCCACCGTTGGAGTTGGACGAAGAACAGGATCTAACAATGTTGGCAGAGGAATGGGAGGAACCACTTTCTTCCGTGGAGGAAGATGATGATATGGAGATTCCACCACTGGAAATGAGTGAAGAAGAGGAAGAACTGCTGGTTGATGACTGGCAAGAACCTGCTGAAGTCTCTTCTCAAGAACCTGCTGAAACAAAAGATGCGGCACTTACTCCGGACGAACTGGAGGAGGACGAAGATGATTTTGCTCTCTTCGAAGAAATCGATGAAGACGATTGGAAGGAAGCCGCTGTAGCCGCCAAAGCAGCGGTAGAGGCTACTTCAACGGTTGTGCCTGCAGTATCGACACCTCCAGTCAAAGATGCTTATCGTGGACCGATTATCACCTCAGCACAGGGGCTGATAATGGAAAACGTTGATATTCATCAAAACGATTTCGATGTTGATTTGGATATCTGGAGCCGAACTCCTGATGTGGATCAGGTTCTGCGTGACGATGTCACTCCCCTTTCGCTGAATGAGAATGATTTTGATCCGGTACTGCCTGCTTTGTCAACGGTAGAGGTCATCCAGGGACCCTTGCGTACTCGCTACACTCCGAATGTGCATGAAATGGACTATTATCTGGCTGCTACCACTCTAGAAGATGAGGAACTAGCAGAAACACTGACGAACAATGATAGTGTGTTGCTCACAGAATCAGGAGAAGCAACGGGTGACGGAGGACTAGCTGCAGTAATAGAAGACTTTGAGGCAACAGCAGCACTGGCTATCGGTGCTGATGATGAAGAATTGGAAGAATTCCACCTCACTCTGGATGAAGACGATGAGTTGGTGCTAGAGCCCGAAGAGGAAGAGTTTACCCTAGTTGAAGAAGAGCTTCCGGACTCCTCAGCAATAGATCTATCAGTTGAAGAAGAGGAAGATAACTTGTCAGCAGATGAGGTAGAACATCCGGATCTGTTTGCCGAAGCAGACTTGCCTCTGCTGGATGATGTTGAGGAAACAGATGTGACAGAACCCGAGCCAGCACAGGAAGAAGTCATTAAAGAAGAGACTCCAGTTGTTGAGAAGAAGAAGTGGCGACGCCAGGTCTTTGAACAAGATCTTGAAGAGTTACAGCCCCCTGCTCCAGTTGTCGAAGAGATTGCTCCTGAAGAAGAAATTGAACTGCCGGTTGTTGAGGACGAATTCTTAGATGCTGCGGAGGTGGATTCTTCAGAAGAAGTTGATGAGGAGGATGAACTGGCAGCAGAGTCAATGCTCAGCGAGCTGGAAGATCTTGATCAGGAGATGGCAGATTTGGAACAGCAAGAGGTTGAATTGATAGAAATACCAGAAGATGAAGCACTGGTTACCTTGGATGACGAGATGTCTGGCGGCCTAATGGCTGAAAGTGAGCCAGAGGTTTTGGAAGAAGAGACATTTGAGGATTGGGGTGATGCAGTAGAGGCTCTGGAAGAGGCTTCAGAGGAAGTAGCGAGTGCCGAGCCCGAAAGTGAGCCAGAGGTTTTGGAAGAAGAGACATTTGAGGATTGGGGTGATGCAGTAGAGGCTCTGGAAGATGAATCCGATAGTCCACCACCAGTAGAAACTCCTGCCGTTGCTGCTTCGACAGCGACCGAAGTTCCAGCAGGCATGGGATCATTAGATACAGTGATTGAGGGTATGATCACACGATCTGTACAGAAAGCTGTCGCAGATGCAATGCCTCAGATCGTTGAGCGGATTGTTCAGGAACTTCGACAGCCCCGTCCATGAAATGGCCCGTCCCATTGTTCAGGATTATGAAGCGATCCAACTGAGCCAAGCTATCACCGATCGTAAGCAATTACGATTGGTGTTCTTGGATGGAGATACCCTTGTCGAGACAGTCCGCTGGCACACTCCAGCATGGATTGGTCTGCGTGACGGCAAGGTCATCAACAAGCAGGCCCTCAAATTCTGGGAGCCGCTTGATCCCTAAAGATCCACCTGTTCGTCACATCCCGCACTGAAATCCCAACCAAACCAACATGACACAGGCGTCCACTGTCCAGCGTATGCAGGAGCTCACTGAGTTAATCCATGGGCACAACGCACGCTACTATCTGAGTATTCCGACGATTAGTGATGAGAGTTTCGACGCTCTGGTAAGGGAATTGGCGCAACTGGAGGCCAGCTATCCAGAACTTCGTGATCCTTCCTCTCCCCTGCTGCGTATCACCGCAACTCCACTGAGCACTTTCCCCTCACGTTCCCATCGAATTCCAATGCTCAGCCTGGGCAATGCCTATTCTCTTGAAGAAGTTGTAAATTGGGACACTAGCTTACGACGCCTGCTGGAGGTACCCCAAGTAGAGTATGTCGGCGAATTGAAGATTGATGGACTGGCGGTATCGCTGATTTATGAACGAGGCCGTCTGGAAGCCGGGGTCACCAGAGGGGATGGCCAAGTTGGGGATGAGGTCACTCCAAACCTACTGACAATTACCAATCTGCCATTACAGTTGCCAGAGCCAATCAATCTGGAAGTCCGTGGAGAGGTTTATCTGCCCCATCTCAGTTTTGAAAAACTCAATGCTCGAAGGCAAGCAGAGGGTGAACCTCTCTTCAAAAATCCACGTAACGCAGCTGCAGGCACACTGCGGCTGTTGGATACGGCGGAAGTTCGTCGTCGTCGATTGCAAATCCTGATTTATTCAGTTGCTCAGGGCTCAAATAAAACCTCTCACTATGCCAATCTTCAGTGGCTAGGAGAGCTGGGTTTCCCAATCAATCCAGCGACACGCCTCTTACCCGACTGGGATTCAGTCAAGAACTTTCTGGAACATTGGGAGAGCGAGCGTCGTCACCTTGATTACGATGTGGATGGGATTGTGCTAAAGGCGAATTCATTGGAAGACCAGGCAGCTCTTGGAATGACTGCCAAATCTCCACGCTGGGCTGTCGCCTTCAAGTTTACTGCAGAACAAGCAGTTTCCACACTGCGTGAGATTGAAATCGGGGTAGGCCGAACAGGAGTTCTCACTCCAGTGGCTCTTCTGGATCCAGTGGAATTGAATGGGACCACGGTTTCGCGAGCAACCTTGCATAATTACGATCAGATTGAGCGACTTCAGCTCTGCTTGGGAGATCATGTGCTGGTAGAGAAAGGGGGAGAAATCATCCCAAAAATCGTGGCTGTGCACCTGCCTGCTCCTGTGAGTGAATCTAGGCCGATTGATCGACCAACAGCCTGTCCAGCCTGTGACAGCCTAGTAATTCAGTACCCAGGTGAGATCGACTGGCGTTGTCCAAATCCGGAATGTCTCGCACAGCTACAAGAACGGTTACTGCACTTTGTCTCTCGCCGAGCAATGGACATTGATGCCGTCGGTCCAGCACTACTGGATCAGCTACTGAATCGCCAATTGGTACGGAGTGCTGCGGATCTTTACCGATTACAGATCGAAGACTTGACACCCCTGGAAAGGATGGGACTCAAGTCTGCACAGAATGTGGTGCTAGCCATCGACCAATCAAGACAAAGACCACTCCCTCGCTTTTTGCACGCGCTCGGTATCCCTCATGTGGGTGAAAAGACTGCCCAATTGCTGGCACGCAACTACGGTTCATTGGAGACTCTTCAACAAGCAGATCAGGAAGAATTGGCGGCAATCCATGAGATTGGCCCAGTGATCGCTGAAAGTGTGGCCCGCTACTTCCGTAGTACAGAAACCAAAGCATTGCTTCAGGAATTCTGGGACGCTGGGGTAAGACCACAGGAACTACAGGTGCAACAGGCTCCTGATTCACTACTAAAAGAAAAAACCGTGGTGCTTACAGGAACGCTCTCAGAGCCAAGAGATGTTTGGAAACAGCGTCTGGAAGACGCAGGAGCCCGGATTTCTGGGAGTGTTTCTAAGAAAACAGATTATGTTTTGGCTGGAGAAAAAGTGGGTTCCAAGCTGGAGAAAGCTGAGAAGTTGAAAGTCCCTGTGATCAGTGAGGATCAGGCTCGGAATTGGTTGAGTGGTTCATCCAATAACGAATGATAGCCTTCCTGATAAGTGGGATAGCGCAGCAACAGTCCTGTAGATTGGAGCCGCTGATTTGAAATTCTACGCTCGAGGAAAGTGACAACTGCCTCAGGCTCAGCAAGTAACCCATGATTTTCTGGTGACAAGGCTGCTGGACGTTGTTTCGCACACCACTGAGCAACTCGCAGTGAGGGTAGTGATTGATGATCGACAGCATTGATGCAGGAAGGTAGTTCTGGCTGCAAAATCAGCAGGTGTATCAACCGTGCGAGATCTTCCACATGAATACGGTGAGTAGGCTGGTGTGGAGACATAGGCATTGCTTGGCCATTGCGCAGTCGTTGCCAGAGATTACGTTTGGGGCCGTAGATACCTCCTGGCCGAACCACCTGTAAATCGAACGTCTCTCCTAAGAGATCTTCTGTTTGTTTTCGTAGCTCGCCAGAAAGAGAGTCTGGCTCTTCTCTAGTGTCCTCTGTCCAGACTCCTGCTCGTTTAGGATATATTCCTGTTGTTGAAACGTAGAGCAAGCGCGAGCAAGCTGGCCGATGTTCACGCATCCAAGTTGACCACTGCTGTAAGTGATTTCGGTTGGCTTCCAAATCACGGATGGGTGGGATGGTCAAGATGAGCGTTGCCGATTGCACTGGCAGGACTTCCCAGCTAGAAGTCTGAATCCAGTCAAAGGGTAAGACCGGCAGCGGCTGTTGTGTGAGAATCGCAGGATATGACGAGGTACGGCAAGTCCCCCAGGATTGTGGTGACCAAGGAACCAACCGCGCTAGGGTAGAGCCCAGGTAGCCTAAGCCAAGAATACCAACGGTTGGCTCCATCAGATTTAGTGCCGGACAGAATCGAAAGAAGAAGATTGTGCAGAAGCGACTGCACGTGCATAGGATTTGGGCATGTCAGACTGTAGCAAACTAGCTGGCTCCAGATATTCGTAGATTTCCCCGTAGTGCTTGATTTCTGTCGAACTGACCCGTCGCATCAGATGCCAGGGTCGCAGATTGTCTGTATCTTTCAGACCCATTGCTCCAATGATCTCGCAGACACTCTTCTCCAAATTCTTGTGCAGGTTATAGACACGCACTTTCTTGTCTGATGGGTCTAAACCATACATCAGTGTCCGATCTGTCGTCGCAACTCCCACTGGGCAGCGATTCGTGTTGCACTTGAGTGCTTGAATACAACCAAGCGCCATCATCATTGCCCGAGCTGAGTTACAGAGGTCAGCCCCAAGCGCCAGACGCTTGACGATGCCGAAGCCTGACATCACCTTGCCACTGCTGATGACTCGAATATCCTTACGGAGGTCAAATCCAGTGAGTGCGTTGTGTACAAAGATCAAACCTTCACTCAGAGGGCTACCAATATTGTTAGTAAATTCCAGTGGGGCTGCACCGGTTCCGCCCTCTCCACCATCGACGGTAATGAAATCAGGCTTGATCCCAGTTTCATGCATCGCCTTACAGATGGCAAGAAATTCACGTCGTTTACCCACACAGAGCTTAAAGCCGACCGGCTTGCCTCCCGATTTCTCTCTCAGTAACTGAACAAATTCAATCAATTCCAAGGGAGTTGAGAAAGCTGAATGCCCCGGGGGTGAATTGACGTCCTGCCCCATCGGAACACCACGAATTTCTGCAATTTCCTTGGTTAGTTTAGCTGCAGGTAGAATTCCACCGTGTCCAGGCTTGGCTCCCTGAGAGAGCTTGATCTCAATCATCTTTACCTGGTCCTGAGATGCTTTCTCTGCAAATTTTTCAGCGCTGAAGCTCCCATCATTGTTGCGGCAGGCGAAGTAACCTGTACCAATCTGCCAGATCAGATCACCACCTCCCTGATGATGAAATTTCGAAATCCCCCCTTCTCCGGTGTTATGAGCAAAGTTGCCCATTTTGGCGCCACTGTTGAGAGCCAGTACGGCATTAGCACTCAGAGAACCATAACTCATTGCAGAGACGTTCAGCAGACTGGCCGAGTAGGGCTGTTTACAATCCGGTCCACCCACTGCGACACGCAGATCGGTTTGGTCCAAGTGAGCAGGCTTTAGTGAGTGGTTGACCCACTCATAGCCCACTTCGTAAACATCTTGTTGAGTTCCGAAAGGCACCGTGTCTCGGGCATTTTTGGCACGCTGATAGACTAGGCTTCGTTCCAAACGGTTGAAGGGGCGGCCTCCTGTGTCGGATTCAACAAAGTACTGATAAAGCTCGGGGCGGATTTCTTCCAGCAGGTAGCGCAGGTGGCCAATGATTGGGAAGTTTCGAGGAACAGTCTGTGATTTCTGAAAGACATCACGGAGACCGAGTAGAATGAGTGGTGCACCAATGACTAGAGTCCATAGAATTTCCAGGTAGATCGGAGCAACTGCGGCCAGCATACCGAGGTAGAGAATCGTGAGAACATAAAATACCTTCCGTACACTGATAGGTGAATCAGCAATCATGAAAACTCCTTAAGGATGAAAGTTAGTTGCTCAGTTTTGTTTGGTGTGGGAATCTTCATCGAGAACTGCTAGCGCCCGAATCGAGGACGGGAGCGTGAAATAGAAACGAGAGCCTTCGCCCAAGGTGCTTTCAGCCGAGATCTGTCCACCATTCTCGCGAACAAGCTCGTTGCAAAGAATCAACCCCAGTCCAGTACCTTTTTCATTGGCGGTTCCAACTGTGGAAAATGAGGTCTCGATCTGAAACAGGTCGCTCAGGCGCTGGGAAGCAATCCCAACACCACTGTCTGCGACACAAGTGATGATCATCCCATCCTGCTGACTCGCATAGACCTGAATCTTTCCTTGTGCCGGAGTGAACTTGATTGCATTAGAGATCAAGTTCTGCATCACCAAAGAAAGATGGGTACGGTCAGCGTAGACCAGCATCTCAGGATCTAGTGAACAGTCAAAATGGATCTTCTTAGCCAANAGGTTGCCCTGCAGGAGGCTCAGCACCATTTCAACTCGCTCACGCAGCAAAAGTGGCTCTGGTTGATAGCCCATACGACCCGACTGCAACCGGGTCCATTGCATCAGGTTTTCAAGTAGGTTGAGCAAGTTCTGCGCACCTACATGAATATGGTTTCCGTAAGACCGAATTTCTTCCAGCGTGAAGTCAGAAAGATCGCCAGAAAGAATTTCAGCAAAGCCTAGAATCGAATGAAAGGGACTCTTCAGATCGTGGGAGATGATTGAGAAGAATTTATCCTTATTGGCGTTTTGTCTCAGCAGCGCCTGCTCAGAATCTACGAGCCGAGCATTGAGTTCCTCCAATTCTTCTGTCCGCTGACGGAGAGTCGCCTCCATCTGCTTTTTTTCGGTGATGTCTGACTGAATTCCAACGTAGTGCGTAGTTTGTCCTCCCTCATCTTTGATAGGGGTAATGGAAAGTTTGTTCCAGAAGGGGCGTCTATCAACGGCATAATTCAGCAACTCGACCGTGCACGAGGTCTTGGTACGAAGCGCCTGGCGGATTGTTTCAATAGTGTTCTGGTTTGTTTCTGGGCCCTGAAGGAAACGGCAGTTGCGACCCAGCACTTGGTCTAGTTCATAGCCAGTAATTTTTAAAAATCCGCTGTTGGCATAGATGATTGGATTTCCATTCTGAGTTGCATCTGTGATTGTAATCCCCTCGTCAGCAGCTGCCATAGCTCGGTTTCGAAGTTGTAGTCCCTGCTCTGTCAGGGCACTTTGTGAAATGTCTTCATGGGCAGCCACCACCCAGGTACGCTCGTCGAAACTGAAGTGTGTGAGGGATAGTGAAAACCAGCGTTGTTCGGTATCGCTGTGGCAGGGATACTCTATTTGAAAAGAGCTCCTCTCCCCAGACAGCAATTGCTGGATCGCTTCAGCTACATTTCTCGCATCTTCTGTCTGGGGCCCAATAGCTTCTTGACAGATTCCCAGGTAGTTACGTCCTATCCCCCAATTGGGATCTTTGTATTGATTGGCTACGCCGAAGCACCGCCAAGCATCATTGACCGCAACAATCACTCCCTGCTGATTGAGGATAGCAAGATGGATAGGGAGGGAATCCAAGGTCTCCTGAAAAAATTTTGTGGAACTACGAAACGGGAGAGCTTTTTCCATGAGGAATTTTGTAGCGTCAGAAGCGCTACCGACGAGCGGATGGCGGAGAGAAGAAGGATTCCTTAGGCGAGATGTTTCTCGACTTGCTGCCGTAATTGACAGGGTGCAATCGGCTTCCACAAGTATCCTTGTGCTCCGGCCTGCAAAGCGGCCTGCTCACGGCCACTTTCCTGCTCAGCAGAGAGGAACAGTACCGGAGTTTCATGATCGTAGCGACGCAACTCCTCACAAAGTTCTATGCCGGTTCGCCGAGCCAGATTCTGGTCCATCAGAATCAGGTCGGGTTGCGTCTCTGCAACCATGTTGTGAAATTGATCTTCCTGTTGCAAACAGATCAATTTCCAAATTGGCCTACGAAAGACAGCCTGGACTAAATCCAGGCTAGGGCGCTCGTCGTCCAGCGCTAAGATGATNTTGGGTTTAATGAAATTATTCACATTTTGCCAATATAGAAATGGTGGTTAGCGAAGAGCAAACTAATTTTTAGATAAACCTATTGTTTTTTTACTAGGCATATCTAGAAACAGATTAAATTNTCTCTTATTTTTATGAAATTTGGTTTNTACCATGCAGTAGAACTTCCTTCAGCNCTAGNACTCAGAATAATCGCTACATACCCTGTGCCAATTCAGAATTCGGAGATGAAGAAGTTCAGATGCTTAATTTTTGGGGTTTGGCTCGGTTGAAAAACCGATGTTGGCTAGGGAATGCTAGCTCAAAAAGAACAATAAACTTCTTTACCTAATTTTTTATCATTTTTTGATAAAATAAATTTTTNAAAATAAAATTATCTTNAAAATAAAATTATGAAAATTNTGATAATNGATGATGAACCTTACGTAGAGGCACTAATCAAAGGATGGTTTCGCTCTTCAGACCATGAATTGAACTTTTTACAGAGCGGGGCTGCGCTGATGCGTGAGGGAGCCACCTTTGTCAAAAAATATGACGTAGTGATCATTGACAAGCAGTTACCAGAGGTTGACGGGCTCCAAATTGGTAAGCACCTTAAAGAAAACTACCCCGAATTGGTGACGATCATGGTCACAGGCTTTGAAAGTACAGACACACTGGTATCAGCCTTTCGGGACAGTCATTTTGATGACTACATTTCAAAGCCTTTTGATTCGCGCAAGCTACAGGACTCGCTTTTACGAGCACAGCGACTGGTCGAAGAGCGTCATGCTCTCACCAGTGAGTACAAACTGAACGAGTCACTACGACTACAGACTATTGAAACTCCAAAACAACTGGTGGGGCAAGCGCCCAGTTTTCTGGAGATGATGGCGCTGATCAAAAAATTCGCCCCGTTAGATGGTCCAATCTTAATTCGTGGAGAGACGGGGACAGGAAAGGAATTGGTGGCTCGTGAGATCTACAAGCGTAGTCGTCGCCAGCACGGCTCCTTCGTGCCTGTGAACTGTGGTGCCATTCCTGCTGAACTCTTCGAGAGTGAGTTGTTTGGTCATGAGAAAGGAGCGTTTACTGGGGCGATTGGCAAAAAGGAAGGCTTGGTCAAATTGGCGGATGGCGGGACCCTTTTTTTAGATGAAATTGGGGATACGCCTAGGGCCTTGCAGGTCAAACTTCTACGCATGTTGCAGGAGGGAGAGATCCTCTCGGTTGGTAGTAGTCGTCAGCAAAAAGTGAATGTCCGTGTAATCAGTGCGACCAATCAGAAGTTGGAGGATCAGATCAAGGTCAAAGACTTCCGGGAAGATCTACTCTATCGATTAAATGTGTTTACGATTTACCTACCACCACTGAGAGAGCGCCAAGAAGATCTGCCCATGTTGATCCAGCACTTCATTCAGAAGAACAGTACGTTAAATCCGCGTGTGGTTGGGGTGGACCCAAATGCTTTGGAGATGCTGAGTCACTGGCCTTGGGAAGGTAATATCCGTGAATTAGAGAACGTGATCCAGCGTACCTGTGCCTTGGCAGAGTCCGAGCATTTACGCCCAGAAGATTTCAAGGAAATTTACCATGAGTTGGTCAAGGGACACCCAAAGTTTGTGGTTCCCAAAGACAATGGTAACGAAGAAAGTGGTGAAGTCAGCGGTAGCACGGGTAGTCCCTTTACACTGATCAATAGCAATCNAAGCTTCGCCAAGCACAGTGAACAACTCTGGCATGTTTTTCGAGAAAACAATTGGAAGCTTTGGCAACTGGACAATCGTGACGAAGTCCGACAGATTCTGACAGAATGCTTGGANACAGCGACTTATGTAAAAGTTGGACACTTTGGCAGAATCCAGACTGCTCGTGATCAGATTCTGCCGGTACGGATCAGCTATCTCAATCCTGAAACTTGCCAAATCGAACAGATTGCCATCAATTTCGGTTTCTACTGCGAAGATTCGCTGGCTGAAGCGCCAGTTTCCGCCAGCTTTGAATTTGCCAGAGAGAATGGTCAATGCCATCAGATATGCCAACCCGTCAAGAAAGGTTTGCCTGACACCTATTTCTTCAACCTATTATATCGCAATCGTCATCGTAACCAGACGATCAGCATTTCACCTCAACACATCATCCGGGCGCTAGTTCTACGGTACGCACAGATGGATACGCCAGTGCGTCCGCTGAAGAAAGTATTTGATAATGTAATGGAATTTCTGATTGATGAAGAGGTCGTTGAGCAATTTCCCTACTTGCCACATGACGGCTTAGANGCAATGCGAGGTTGCCTCTGCAGCAAGGCCCACGTGTTCTCAGGCTTTTCAAGCCGGCTCAAGGCCAATCCAAATCTCGTAGCCCAGGAAGTGCGCAAGGTCTTCCCAGACTATTCCCTGCCCTTCACGATGCAGCAATCGCTGGCCCAGTGAGTTTGCAAAAACACAGCTGATCAACTGTCGCGCCACTATTCCAGTCGCTGGCAATTCTGACTTTCCGGGTGATTGGCTCTTCACCGACTTTCTCACCCCGTCTTTGGAGTTTTCATGTACACCGCCTCNATCTTCCTGTTCCGGCGAGACCTGCGTCTATTTGATAATTCTGCATTACGTCAGGCCTTGCAGCGTTCCAGCACCGTCAGGCCGATCTTTTGTTTTGATCCTCAACAGGTAGAAGAGCATTCTTATCGAAGTCTGCCTGCTCTGCGTTTCATGTTGGAATCTCTTGCAGATCTGCAGCTTCAATTGGTCGAAACTGGTGGAAGGCTCCTGTTATTTAGAGGGAAGCCTCAGGATTTATTACCAGAGTTGCTTCAACAAAGTGGAGCACAGGCTGTGTTCGTAAATCGAGATTTCACTCCATTTAGTCAGCAACGAGATGCGGATTTGGAGAAAATTGCAAAAAAACAGGGGGTCGCTTGGCACAGTGTGGATGATTTGCTGCTGCATCCACCTGAAAACACTCGGAAAGCTGATGGCAATCCCTACACGGTCTTTACTCCGTTTTATCGAAATGCTGCTCGCTTAACTGTACCGCTTCCAGAACCGCTCCCAAAGGCACAGTGGGGAACTTCTGTTTTGCCACTTGAGTCTGACAGGGGACAGGACTTGATGTCGTTTCAGATGGAAGCCCGTCACCCGGAAACCCCAACAGGTGGTCGCAGCGTGGCGCTGGCAATTCTGGCAAAGGCTTCTCGATTTACAGACTATGGTGAAAAACGAGATTTTCCTGCGATAGCGCAGGGTACAACTCGACTTTCTGCTCATCACAAGTTCGGCACGATTTCGGTGCGAGAAGTCTTTCACCACCTACTACCAACGTTGGGTAGCTCAGATCATCCTTTGTTACGCCAACTCTACTGGCGGGACTTTTTCACTCAGATTGCTTTTCATTTTCCAAAAGTATTCGGAAACGCTTTTCAATCTAGCTACAACGATCTCCCCTGGTCTACTAACGAGCAACATTTTGCAGCTTGGTGTGAGGGTCGGACGGGCTTCCCCATTGTCGATGCCGGTATGCGTGAACTGAACAACACTGGCTATATGCACAATCGGGCTCGAATGATCGTAGCGTCTTTTCTGACCAAGGATCTGCACATCGATTGGCGTTGGGGGGAACGTTACTTTGCTCAGCGCCTGGTAGATTACGACCCATGTGTCAACAATGGTAGCTGGCAGTGGGCTGCCTCTACTGGATGCGATGCTCAACCCTACTTCCGGATCTTCAATCCCTGGCTGCAGCAGAAGAGATTTGATGTCCAGTGTGAATACATTCATCGCTGGATTCCTGAGCTGCGAGGCGTTTCTCTAACCCNACTCCATCGTTGGGATAAAGAAGCTAATACCTTGGGAATCCAAGATTATCCTGCTCCGATGGTGGAGCATAGCCAGGTCAGCCAGCAGGCCAAGGAACTTTTCGCGCAACATGCCCGGAGATAGTGTTGCCCACAGCAACAATTCCAACCACTACTCGAATCGGCTATTCTATTGCAGAGACAGGCATCAATGCTGTTGAGACACTACTACGCCTCTACTTGCTGATCTTCTATACAGATGCGGTTGGGCTAGCGCCGGGTTTGGCTGGGTTGGCGGTTGCGCTGGGCCTTTGTTGGGATGCGGTGACTGATCCTCTAATGGGCTACCTCTCTGACCGCTGGTACAGACATTTGGGAGGCAGGCGTCCTTTTTTACTGCTGGGTGGCTTGCTTCTCGCCATCAGTGTCTATCTTCTCTTTTCCCCACCATCGCTAGAAACTACGACAGCAAAGTTCGCTTATCTGCTAGCGGGGTTNCTCTTTCTCAACACGGCGATGACGATTCTGTCTGTGCCTCACATGGCAATGGCGGCAGAGATGACTGTGGAACCGGATGAACGTTCCACCCTATTTGCAATTCGTTTTGCTTGTGGAAACATTGGGGCAATCCTTGGNGCTGGATTACCAGGATTTTTTGCAAGTGGTGAGAGTTTAAAGCCAACTGATCAACAGCTTGCCATGAATGAAATGAGCATTTGGCTTGCCGTGATTGTGTGCGGTACTGCAGGTTGTGCCTGGGTAGCTACAGCCAAGCAACCGATGCATCGTGTAGCCACTCACGTTGAATTGAAGCAGAGTCTGATTCAGGTATGGCGCAACCCAACTTTCCGACCGTTATTGTTGGCCTATATCGTGGCTACCTTTGGGGTGGCCATCAATGGTGCCCTGGCACTTTACTATTACCGCTATCGGTTGTTGTTGGAAGAGCATGAAGTTCAGCTCATTCTAGTAGTCTTCATGCTGGTAGTGACTTTCTCTTTAGTAGGTTGGGTGCTACTTTCCAGAAAGCTGGGAAAACTACGACCCCTCCTGCTAGGAGTCTCACTGCTGGGATTTTTCAGCTGCGTGACCTATCCTTTCTTTCCACCAGGTAATCTCTGGGTACCTTTGTTGGTGGGAGGTGTGCTGTTGGGTAGCTGTGTGGGATCAGTGGTATTGCTAGACTCCTTGCTGACAGATGTGATTGANTATGACCAGGTCCGTACCGGTGTACTCCGATCAGGAGTCTACTTTGGAGTGTGGCGACTAGGCGCCAAAACCGCACGTGCTCTCGCTGTCGCAAGTGCTGGTTTGTTGTTGGAAGTCATTGGGTTTGTGCCCAACACCGTACAGTCGGCAGAAGTGTCGGAAGCACTGGCTTGGCTATTTGGTCCGGGAGTTGGGGGGTTTCTCNCATTGGCAGCCTTGCTGCTGTGGCCATATCGTTTTGATGACGCTAAACAACGTCAGGTTCGGCGGATTTTGCAACGCAAAGAGCTACTTGCAGCACAAGTGTCGCAGGTGTAGATTGTTCCAAATTGATCAAATTCTGCTAACTCACCACCATCTCTGGTTGCAACAAATCAGTTCCTTTCTCAACGCATTGAGCAAACTCACATGTCTTGGAAACGTTGGTTTCTAACTGGATGTCTTGGACTTCTTGCAGGGTTTACAAATGCACAGACGGATCGCCCCAGCGCCCTGTTGACCCTGCACAGCAATCACTCCGTCCCTAGTTTGCAGGAACAGACTTGGCTGTTAGAACTACAGCGCCTGCTGCAGAACCGCTATTATCTCTGGGTCGCGGCAGAGACTCCTGTTTTGACAAGTGCTCCGATGAAGACAGCAGCCAGCTTTGGTTTCCACATGCAGCCACAGGCTGAGGAGATGCGGTTAGAAATATCCCGTAATCTTGCTGATGCGTTAGTCCAGTATGTAGTATTTTGTCCNGAACCCTGTGCTGGTGCTGGTCGAACAGAAGCTCTGAGNACTCTACTCGCCTTTGTAGAGCCAAATGCGAGTGAACTGTGGGCTGCGTCACTACCACCTATCCCCGAATGGAAAGGAATTGCTCCACAGCGAAACACCGTAATTTCTTCAGTTGCTCGTTCCAATCCTGAGAGAAAGCCAGTGGTCCAACGCCAGAAGAGTTCCACACAAAAGCAGTCCATTGAGGTGGCACCTGCAGATCAATCAGCAACTTTGGAGGAGAAACTAGTAGCTCGTACGGATGACCGTCTGCCAGCCAACTCAGCAAAAACAAAGGCTATAACTCCAACTGCCAAGGCCAAGCCACCTGCCAAGAAAAAGATGTCCCNCAAGGCTGCTAAGCAGGAGGAAAAACTCCCTAAAATTACCGCGAGAGTGCAGCCATCCAGACCACTTTTTGTTAGGAATGATAGCGCTGAAAACTCGAAGACCAAAAGCGTTGGGTCCAGTGGCAATCAAAACCAGTTGGAACTATTTCGCCGCAAGATCGCCGAGCGGAGCTACAACCGACAGATTTGGCAGGCCATGCGTAATCAGCTGATGTTCTTCCGACAGGAAAACAGCGACTTGCCCAAACCGCTACCACTACGGGTTCGCCTGCAGATTAATGTGGAAGGGAAGGTGATTGGTCAGGAGATTCTGGAAACTAGCCAAGTCCCAGAATTTGACNCGTTGGTGTTGAAGACCGCACCCCTGCTAGAACTTTCACCACCGGATGAGACGCTGGTGCGGGAGCCTCCCTACGTAGTTGTTGTTCAGGTAGCTCCCTGAAATGATCAGTCGGTCTCACTGAAGATTCTGGGCAGTCCGTTGAAGAAGATCAGTGGTGGTGTGACCCGTCCTAGTGGAGGTTCAGGCTTGATGGACTTGGGAAGATGTCGCTTGTGCGTAGCGGTGTTGGGTTCCAGCAGCAGACCACGTTCGTTGGTAAACTGCTGAATAATGCGCTGGATTTGGCGCCCAGCGATTTTTTCGCTACGATCAATGGGGATCTTGTGGGCCCAGGCTGCTGCTGTTGAAAACAACATGGCAAGAGCGAAAGGCAGGANAAACTTCTGCTTCATGACATACTTTCCCGGTAATCAACCGGAATTTAGAAAGTCAGGGCAGCAGATCCATTCTGCTCGTCCATGACGAATGATGCGGTCATCCTGACACGACGAGTACTATAAACTCAGCAAGGGACGTGCCTCATAATCCTTAGAGGATCACTCCATAGTTGGGTAGTTGCTCAGTGATGCGCGCCTGCATCTTGCGTTGATTCGGGTTGGCCTCCAGCATCACGGCTAAGTCGACCGCCTCCTTTGCGTCTTTCAGGATTTGTCCGACCTGAGGAGGTTCCAAGCCAAGAGACTTGCGATGGAGATGCGAGAGGTAGGCGGCCTGCGCAAACTCTGAGAAAATAGGAAACTCCTTCATATCAGGAGTAGTTTTGGAGGCTCGTTTGTAGGCCTTGTAATAGGCATCAAGCATTTTTTTGTAAGCTGGCAGCATGTGGGCTCGAACGTGGGGATGCTTCAACTCTACTCTGAGCAATAAAGTACGGAAAGCTTCTGTGCGGACACGTGCCTCTAGTAGATAGTGCTGGGGAATAGCAGACTCGATCGTCTGGAGGCGCTTGGCAATATTTAGTGCCAAGCTGTGCAATGGCAGGATGAAGCGCATCACATCAGCGACTGCGGTGACCTTGCGGATCACAACAGTCTCCTTTTCTGAACCTTCTCCACGTCCACCTTCTCCGATAAATCCATTGCTAAAACTTTGTGATGGACTGAGCCGGTTCAGTTCCGAGAGATCTACCGGAATCGTGATAGAGGTCAGCATTTGAGCCATCAATTCTTTGTTGCGTTCCAGCATATGCTGGGAAAAGTTCAACTCATGCAGTGCCATCGCATCTTCAGGCTCCATTTCCTCCAGGCCCTTGTTCAGGTCGTCCATGCTGATCTTGCTTACGTCCATGCTTTGCAGAGCCGAGGAACGGACACTCAGTAGGCTTTTCTTGTTGATTTCCGCAACATGTCGCAGGTAATTGATGTATACTTGTCCAACAGTCTGCATATTACGTGGATTAGCCCCTCCAANATAAATGGCTAGACATGCTTGGAAAAGCATCTCTCGATACACAGAGGTTTCGTAGAGACGTTTCTGATCCAGTACGTGCTTTACCAAGCTGCTGCGTACTTGACAAAGCGCAGGATCTTCACTGAGTTGTGTTGATAATTCTTGGGTGGTCTTGGTATCGCATGCATTTACAAGAGACTGGGCCATCANCCTTGGACTGTTTGGGCTCTCCTTTTTTCCAAACATNGAAGCCCACAATTTCTCAAAGAAAGAGGCACTGTGGTGCTTTTGTACTGAACTAAGCATCACATAAATATCGTGCTGCATACGTCCGAAGGGGAAATTGGGCATGTCAAGTGAGAAATCTTGGTTGGATTGGCCAAAAGAGGATTCATATTCCATGAGCAAGCTGCTACCAGAAGATAAGAATTAGCTGGAAGACCAAACGCGATGATTAAATCAGCGAGTGTTGGGTCCGGTCGAGTGCAACATTTAAGACATTCAAATAAATAGCAGAAAAAACGAAACGTAAAACGTCTTCGATTGAAATAGAAACTTCAATTTTTTTTCTGACAGCCATCTAGTTTCGCCTGCTCTCGATTTTTTGCAAAGGATTTTTGCATGAAACAAGCTCTGCTCAACGCTGCAGAACACTACCCCTTTCTGGAGCCGTTTCGCCTGCAGCAGCGGCAATGTACAGAAGCTGATTACTTTCCTCGATTACAGCAGCAATTAACGGAATTGCCGATAGATCCTGAAGGGAGTTCTCTGCTGGCACATCTGGTCCAGCGTGAAAAAGGGTGCGGAATAGTCATTCAAGATTTCTTCCAGTTGGAGAATGAGCGAATTGTTCAACTCAATCTCCAGACAGAAAATTCCTTTGAAATTCTGGCACGCAATACACTGTTGANGGACAGCATCATTCAGGCAACCTTTGATTTTGCGATGAATGATCTGCCCTTGTTACGTCGGCTTCATGTTGAGCAAATGGAGACGGAGCTTCACTACAAGCAGCGCATTCTGCCTGAAAAGCGGGAGAAGCTCGGACGTGTGGAGCAAGAGTTAGAGAATCTTCCCAGCCAAGGAGGAGAGCGCGAAGAGCGTGAGATGCGCCGCTATTACCAGAAGATCTGTAGAGATCTGCAACACGACATCGAAGAACATGCTAAACGCGTTGGGCAGCTGGAAGAACTACTGGAGACCGCAAGGGATTGTCCGGTTGATCGTGAGTTTGTAGAAGCCCATCTGGTCATTCTTGCACGAGGTGGCTACGGGCGTGGTGAGTTGAGCCTGGCTTCGGATCGNGATCTGGGTTATTGCCTGGATACCGAACNGTTGGCTGCAGGACAAGCCGAGGTAGTCCGCCAATTGGTAATTCGCATCGAGACGCTGCTTAATGCAGCGCAGGTGATGACTGCTCACCAATATTTTGAGATTGATGAGGACCTGACGCGCTTCCAGCAGGGTAGCATGCTGCAAACCATTCCCTCCATTCTGGAGAGTCGCGTACTGGTAGGCAGTCAACGTCTGGCCGAACGACTCAAGCAACACTTCTTTGAGATTTTGCCCTACGAACCCTACGTTCTAGAAAAAATCAACACCTACCTGCAGACGGAGCGCCCACAGCTCAACCAGGCAGATCTCAAACACGATCTGGGGGGTCTACGCAGTCTCCAGATTCCTCTGTGGATTGCAGCAGCAACCTTTGGTGTCTTCCCGTCATATACGGCAGAGATGATTGCGTTGCTAATCAAGCAGCGTTTGCTCTCTCCAAGACAAGCATTCAAGCTGTGTCAGGCCCTGGAGTTCACCTACGATCTACGAAACTTCACTGGTGCGGCCCGAGACCACTACTTTGATGAGGAAGCACGCCATAGCGGTTGCCGAGGAGAAGACCTGCTGCCAAACGTGATCAATGATAACATGGAGCGCCTGTATCTGCTCAAGAAACAGCGGTTTCAGGATGTTGATGATTTTGATCGCTATCGTTTGCAGATGCAGGACACGATTCAGCAACTCTCCAGAGCATTACTTCGCAATATTCTGGAGCGACACGTTGTCCGAACCTTCCAGACTTTTCAGGTTACGGTATATCTGCGCCAACGTCGTATCATTGAGATCAACGCACTCGAAGGGATGCCACAGGTGCCCCTAAGTCTAATTTTCAGTGATCCGCTCAAGCTACTGGATCTATTCATCTACATTGGCAAGGTTGGCTATGATCTCTCATTTGAGTTGAAAGATGAGATGGCTGATCTGCTTCAATCACTAACGGTTGAAGTAGTCCAGAGTCGAGCTCCTGAACTTTCGGAGAAGTTCAGCGAATTGATGATGACTCCTTATGTCGACCAGGCACTGCGCATTATGCTAGAAATTTCTGACCCAATTGGACTCAACGATCCCGCGTTCTTTGGTGGAACAACAACTCAGAAGTATCTACCCGACACGCTGCTTGGACGTTTCATTCCCGAGTGCAACCAGATGCACTTCCTACTTCGGAATTTGTCCTATCACCAGTACCCGGTCAGCATTCACTCACTCAACGCAGTGCAGGCTGCTGAAGAAGAGCTACAAATTCTGCAAAAGCAGTATCCGGAGTTGTATCAGTACCTCCAGCCTAAGCACATCCTTGCACTCAAGTGGGCTGTGTTGTTTCATGACGTAGGAAAGATTGATCCAAGAACACGGCACCAGATCTCTGGCACCTCGATCGCAGTCAGAGCCCTTGAGCGATTGGGGTACGCTGATCCAGAACTCTTTGGTAGTATTTCTCTAATGATCGCACACCACATGACCGTGGTAGGGCTCAGTAAGACTTCAGCGTACTTCGACCAGGCCATCCAGCAGTTCTTTGAAATTGCTAACCGGGATCTGGTCAACGTGATCCTGCTGTTCTTGGTGAACATTTCTGATTATCGCTCTGTCAGTGATGTGACAGCCAAAGATACTCGTACCCTAAGAACTTTTTTTGAGGAAACCTACCGAGTCTATGCAGAGATGCGTTCTAGCGGCCAACTGAATGATGCAATGGATGCTATCAACAGCTACCTGGATCGGAAGAAGCAAGATCTGGAGTTTGATACCCGTGTCAACTTGCTGATTCAGCAGGGTCTGCAGAATTCAATCGAAGATGCGCTCTATACACCAGTAGCCAAAATTCAGCCTCAGGAATACGAACGTCTGCAGAAAAGCCATGAGGAACTGGAGCAGCACTGGCGTTTGCTCAAGATGGGTTCGTTGGATGAGAAAGGATTGAGCCAGACCACTGAAAAGCTAATCCGGACCATCCGACAGTACCTTAGTCCGGATACAATCAACGCTCTGATCAATCCCTATCAACGCCAATTGGAATGGTTTTTCGCTGCCTTCCCCAACCGCTTTCTGCTGAGTTCCAGTTCTGCAATCCTGGCCCAGCAGATGATGCGCTTCGGAAATTGGTCTTCAGAGGCAACGGTGAGCGTGTTGACCAATCCAAGGGGACGTCCTGTCGGACTGCTGGTTTACGTTCGGGAGGCTCCTCAGATTCATAGTCNGATTGCGTATGCTCTTAGCCGTCGGCAGATCAACATTGAAGGCGCCAAGATGAACCGGATTTGCTTTGCCGATGGCCGGAGTGCCTACTGCTATTATCTCCAGATCACGGTTCGCTCTTCGGCAATGATTTTCCCAAGGGAGTTGGAGCACTCAATTCTCTATGATTCTCCGCCCCAATTGGATCTGGATCAACAGCACTTCCTGCACAATCCACGATTGCAGCTGGAGTTTCTTGAAGACGATGAAAAGGGCTATGTCGTAAAGGAGATTGACGGACATTTCGTGCGGATGGCTCAGTCTTATCTGCGAGTCAAATTGACCTTGGAAGACGCACCGTTGATCTTCCACAAGTTGGCCAATAGCTTCGACCGTTTTGAGGTGTCTGTGCAGCAATCACTGATCACCACTACTGGTTTTCAAGTCAATGATTACTTCTACATCTTGCCCCAGGACTTGGAGCGACTGAGGTCTTCAGGCTTTGAGGAAGTCGTCAAGCGGAGCTTGAGTGACCCACCAAGCCACAATTGAGCGCGTGAAGCATGCTGGTAAGACGTGCTTGTGCGTGAGGTAATGGGGAAGGTTGTTTAGAATAGGCCGCTGATGCTAAAGTCGAAGCGGTCAGGGCTTTCTCCACTTCGTTGGTCGAGCTTAACACCATACTCGAAACGCAGTACTCCTAGTGGGGTGATTAGCCGTACACCTCCTCCAGCACTGTGACGCAAATCGAAGAAATCCGGTTCCGTCTCACCCAGCAGAGCATACTGCTCTGGTTCAGCGTTGATGTTGCCTGCATCGAAAAAGACTACGCCTCGAATGAAGCTCCGTTCGTCGCGACTAAGTGGAAAGAGCAACTCCAGATTGAAAAGTCGCTCGCTGATTCCACCACTTTTGAGCTTCCCCAACTCATCAAAACTCAGCCCTGAGGTACGCTTGTCGCTCAATCGTGTCTGCGTTAGACCAAACTCGTCAATGTAGCTGGTCAACTGCTGGTTGATGATTCTCTCCGTACCACCATAAGGCCCTGCAATAGCGTAGTAGTTGTGGCCGCGCACACTGTTTAGGCCCCCCAAGCGGTAACGATCCTCTGGAGGAGTTGGGGAACTACCCATTTGCTGTAGCCAACCGAGACGTCCTTTGACCATGGCGATCAGGGTTTGTGCTTCATTGAGCGCCCAGAATTGCTGGTAGTTTGTGATGAATTCACGCAACTGGACGTTACCCCCGAAGGGTGTACCAGTCTGTACAAGTGTTAGGCTAGTCTTGATTCCTTCTGTCGGAAAAATTGGATGATTGACCGTATTATAGGTCAGTGTTGGCGCAATGGAGCGTTTAAAGACGTTGTATCCTTCATTGTTGTAGAGCCGATCCACTGCATTCCAACTCACAGAGAGACGCAGGTCACGCCAATAGACAGGCATCCCTACGCTGGTCCCATAGGTGTTCTCACGCAGGCTACCTCGTTCCAGGCCTGTACTGTCTGCGAGACGCCGATGTGAGAACTGAATTGAATTGGAAAGTCGCGTACTGAAGATCCTGGGATCGATAAAAGTAATGCTGTACTCGTTGGTGACATCCTGTTCACTGAATTGGGCACTTAATCGCAGAGTCTGTCCGTTACCAAATAGATTCCCTTTGGTGAGAGAGAGTCCACCACTGAATCCGGTCACATCGCTGTAGCCGATTTGGGCCTGAAAGGTTCCAGTTTGAGTTTCCTTGAGTCGCGCCATCAGGTCCAGAACGTTATCCTCTTCAGGACGTCTTCGTCGTTCAAGCTGCAAGCNNGGCTCGAAGAAGCCCAGCCTCCCAAGATTTTCCTGGCTCAGTCGGAGTCGCTTGCCATCAAAGAGTTGTGATTCGTTAACTTCAAATTCACGGCGGATCACGTGGTCACGTGTCTCGGTATTTCCTGCAACAGAGATACGACCNATGTAAGCCTTCTCTCCTTGCAGGATGCGGTAATTCACGTCCACAGTCTTGTTATCTTCATTGATCCGAGTCTGCGGAATCACTCGTACAAAGGCATAGCCACGCTCCTGGTACAGTTCATTCAGTACGGCTCGATCTCGGTTCTGCAAGAAAGGATTGTAGACCACACCAGTTTTTAGCTCGAGTTGCTCCAGCAGTTCTGCCTCTGGTTCCAGTAAGTCACCGCTGACATTGACTGATCCTGTGAAGTACTGGTCTCCTTCAGTGACGGTCAGGGATAGTTCGACACGGCTGTATTCTGGGTTGTGATAGAGCGTCACATCGGGTTTGTCGATGAAGACCTTGATGTAGCCTTGCTGTAGGTACTTCTGAGTCAACAAGACGAGATCCTGATTAACCCGCTCCTCCTGAAAAATACCGGAGCTGTTGATCCAGTTGAAACAGTCGACCTCTGCGCTAAGCATGAGACGTTTGAGGTCAACTTCCGCGAACACTGTAGTCCCATGGATGTCTACATCCGTCAGGAATACCTTTGGTTGTTCCTGGGCCACATAGGTCAATCGATATTCCTGCTCTGATTCCTTCTCCAAACGGGGCAGCACACGGGCAGTGGTGTAGCCATCTTCTCGATACTTGTCGAGAATCAGTGTCTGATCCTGTTCGGCTTTGAAAGGATCGTAGATATCGTTGGCCCTCAGCAGGAGCTTCTCACGAATTTCGTCCAGATCCAGTAGGTTGATTCCTTCCAGTCGGACTGAGAGCAGACGAGGACGCTCCTCGACAACATAACGCAGTCGGTAGCCATCACCGAGTGGTTCGACTTCAGCACGTACGTCACGGAAGAGCCCGGTCTCAAATATCTGGCGGATATCTTGACGAATACGTTGACGATCGAGCGGGAAGTTGACCTGACTCTCGAGGGTGAAGAGCAGGTGGGCTTCTTCTAATTCTGAGGTTCCCTGGATCTCGATTTCCAGGATTCGGGCTTCCTGCCCGAGGATCATGCTGGGGAAACCCAGCAGCAAGAAGGCCAGCAACAGCNAAAGACTGCGACAGAAACGGCCTAGAGCACAAACGGTGGGCATTAGAATGTGAGTATTGACAAGCGGTTCAAGGACTGGAATCCAATTGCAAACGACCCTCCTGCAGACGATAGCACTGCTGCAGTGTAGTAGCCAGTTGCAGATTGTGGGTGATCATCAGCATGGTGGTTTGCCCATCAGCGCAGCAGCGCAATAAGGTATCCAATACCTGCGACTCATTTTCCTGATCCAGGTTGCCAGTCGGCTCGTCAGCCAGCAGGAGACGTGGGCGGTTGGTGAGGGCCCGAGCGATGGCAACCCGTTGCTGTTCACCGCCAGAGAGTTGAGAGGGCTTATGCAACAAGCGCTCCCCCAGTCCGACCTGCTCCAGCAGTTCACTCGCACGCTTGCGACTCTGACTGTGGCTCTGTCCCTGAACCAATGCTGGCATCATCACATTCTCCAGTGCACTGAAATCCTGTAGGAGTTGATGAAACTGAAAAATGAAGCCTAACTGGGTGTTGCGGTAGCGAGCTTGGGCATCCTGGGAAAGCAGGCTAAGGTCCTTGTCGTCCAGCAAAACTCTCCCCTGGTCTGGTTGGTCAAGTAAGCCAATCAAGTGCAGCAAGGTACTCTTGCCCGTTCCAGAAGCACCAACGATGGCAGCTGTCTGGCCAGGTTGCTCCAATCGCAAGTCCACTCCCCGTAAAATGTGGAGGGTCCGGCCTTCACCGTCAAGATAGCTCTTGTGCAGGTTTTCGAGTTGAAGATGCATGGCTGGAAACTTAGCGGAATTGAACCTCACTCACCCGGGTCCAGACTTCTCCAGACCAGTCAGGGGGAGCTTGGGGTTCGAGGTCAAAGCCGAATTCACGCGACTGCTTGGGTTCCAAGGTGCCAGGATTCTGAAAAGACAGGTGGTAGATCGGGAAGAAACGAGCGCTCTTGATCACCTCGTCCTCCTTGCTGAGATAGTCAATGGTGATCTCCAGCATCTTGATCACCTGCTCGCTGTTGTTGAGCACAGTCCCAAAGACACCAGTGCTCACACGCCGTTCGTCTTGGCCAAAAGCTACACGCACGTCCAGCAATTCAATTTGCTTCTGGGCCTCAAGTCGTTTCTGGTTCTGATAGAACTGAAATCCAAACAGGACCGCAAGGGCCAAGCTGGCAATCAGAAGGACTCGAGTCCCGGAACTGTGCATCCAGTCCGGCATGGTCTACTCCTGCAGGCGGAAGGAACAAGAATAGGTTCGGGAAGGACAGTTTCCGGTATTCTGGGAAAAGCGTTTGCTACCGTGGGCCCACATCAGAAAAACTGGACATGGACCCCCGTTTTTCAACTGACGTCGCGGAGGGTAAGTCCGTTGTCCTTGAGGAAAGCTGTCAAGCCTTTCTTGTCGATGGTACGGATCGCACGGGTCGAGACTTTCAGCTTAACCTCACGACCGAGTTCCGGAACAAAGAAACGTCGGGTTTGCAGGTTGGGCAACTGGCGGTGCTTGGTCTTGTTGTTGGCATGCGAAACGCGGTTGCCAGTCAGTGGTCGCTTGCCAGTGATGTCACAGCGACGAGCCATGGTGTTCTCCTAATCAGCACTGTCTCGCGACAGGGTCGGTTACTTGGTTTCCTTGAAAAGCACGTGCTTGCGGACAATCGGATCGTACTTGCGCAACTCTAAGCGTCCTGGGGTCGTGACCCGGTTCTTAGAGGTATAGTACATGTAGCCGCTCTCTGGACTCTTCATCTTTACAAACACGCGGTTGGCGTTCTTGGCCATGGTGTTCTCCAGGAAAAATGAAAATCAAAAATGATCGGTATTTACCAAAAAAATGTCAAGAATTTCCTTCAGGTCTCAGCAGTTGGTCAGATACTGTAAATTTCCTAGGTGATCGTAGGCTTCTCGCAAAATGCGCTCCGTGTTTTCCCAATCCAGGCACTTGTCCGTGATGGAAACACCGTACTGCATCTCGTCACTGATCGGCTGGTTGCCTAGATGTAGGTGACTCTCNATCATGGTGCCAACGATGGACTGGTTGCCGTCAACGATCTGGTGCACGATGTCACGCAGCACGATTTCCTGTTTTTCTGGACGCTTGTTGGAGTTTCCATGGCTGCAGTCCACCATGATGATCGGTTTGATNCCTTCTTTACGCAGCTGCTCTTCCGTATCCTGAATGGACAAGGTGTCAAAGTTGGGTCCGTGCTTACCACCGCGCAGGACAATATGGCAGTGTTGGTTGCCGTTTGTATTGACAACAGAGGCACGCCCCTCGTGATTGATGCCCAGGAAATGATGGGGATGTGCTGCAGACTGAATGGCGTGCACCGCAATATCCAAACTGCCATCCGTACCATTCTTGAAGCCAACAGGCATGGAAAGCCCACTGGTCATTTCCCGGTGAGTTTGTGATTCGGTGGTACGGGCTCCGATCGCACTCCAGGTGAGCAGGTCAGCAATGTACTGGGGTGTGATCGGATCCAGCGTTTCTGTGGCTGCCGGTAGTCCCAGTTCGTTGATATCAAGCAGGATCTTACGCGCCAGACGCAGACCCTTTTCCACTTGGTGGGTACCGTTCAAATCTGGATCATTGATCAGCCCCTTCCACCCAACGGTGGTGCGTGGTTTTTCAAAGTACACTCGCATGATCAAGTAGATCCGATCCTTGAGCTCTTCGTGCAGGGCCTTGAGCCGCTGGGCGTATTCCATTGCGGCTTCTGTGTCGTGAATGGAGCAGGGCCCGACCACGGCAAAGAGTCGATGATCTTCCCGATCCAGGATATTGCACACGGTTTGACGCGCCTGAACCACGGTCTGGCAAGCTTTTTCGCTGAGGGGAAGCTCCTCTTTGATCTCATCAGGAGGCGTCAACGGGGTGATTTGCTTAACATTTATGTTATTGGTAGATTGCATGGGTTCTCCAGAAGAAACAAGAGCAGTCAGTGTAGGGTCAACAGGCCAAAAAGACATGATTTATTACTCGACAAAGCCGGTTTTTGTCATCTTGACGGGGTCGAGGGCCTGATCCAATTCAGCCTCGGTCAATTGGTCGCCTGCCAGTTCCAGGGCAACTTCCTTGAGGGATCGATTTTCAGCAAAAGCAGTCTTGGCAATCTTGGCGGCTAGGTCGTAGCCGATCAGAGGATTGAGCACAGTGACCAGGATTGGGTTTTTGCCAACCGAGGCAGCGATGTGGTCTTCCCGAACAACAATTCGAGAAACAGAGCTATCCGCCAGGTTCCGTGAAGCATTTGCCAGCAAGCGGATTGATTCCAGTAGGCTGTGGGCAACCATCGGCAGCATGACGTTCAATTCAAAGTTGCCAGAGATGCCGCCAATACTGACCGAGGTATCATAACCAATGACCTGAGCACAAACCATCGCGGTGGATTCTTCGATGACTGGATTGACCTTGCCTGGCATGATGGAAGAGCCTGGCTGAAGAGCAGCTAGTTGAATCTCGCCGATACCTCCGTTGGGACCAGAATTCATCCAGCGTAGATCATTACAGATCTTCATCAGGCTGACGGCGATGGTCTTCAATTGTCCACTTAGTTCCACGGGAGCGTCAACGGTGGCCTGAGCCTCAAAGTGATTCTGTGCNTCGCAGAAGGTGACTCCGGTCAACTCTGAGACTGCAGCGGCAAATTTTGGTGGGAACGCTGGATCGGTGTTGATCCCCGTGCCGACAGCAGTTCCTCCCTGGGGTAGTTCACACAAGCGTNCCAAGGCCGCTCCCACTCGAGCGATGCCCAACTCGATCTGGCGAGCGTAGCCACTGAACTCCTGAGCAAAGGTCAGGGGCATGGCATCCATCAGGTGGGTTCGGCCAGTCTTGACCACATGGGCGTATTCGTTTCCTTTAGCCAGAAAGGTGTCGTGCAGGTGTTGAAGCGCAGGGAGCAGCTGCTGATGTGCCTGTAGGGTGGCTGCAATACGGATCGCCGTGGGAAACACATCATTGGAACTTTGCCCAAAGTTGACATCGTTATTTGGATGAATCGCACGGGGCAACTTGCCAGTAGCCTGCTCCATTGCTCGGTTGGTGATCACCTCGTTGGTGTTCATGTTACTCGAGGTCCCCGAACCAGTCTGGTAGATATCAATCGGGAAGTGGGCATCCAGGTTGCCGGCAATCACCTCGCTAGCCGTGTTTTGAATAGCTTCCGCTATTTCTGTGGGCAGATGTCCCAATTCACCATTGACTTTGGCTGCAGCCTGCTTGATGTAACCTAGTGCGGCAATTAGTGGACGGCTGAGACGCAGTCCGCTGACAGGAAAATTATCAACAGCACGTTGAGTTTGGGCAGCATAGTAGGCGTCTTGAGGGACTTGTACTTCCCCCATCGAATCCTTTTCGATCCGGAAAGACTGAGACATATGACTCCGACTGACTAGGGCATTGGGACGGATGATTGAAATGAAAACAGCAAAGTTAGCACGAGTTGCGGGCAGGGAACAAGCAGGAACAAAAAGGAGAGTGCGGTTTACTGTACGAGCCAGCAACGATGGAGGGTTTTCGGGAGCGATACAGCCGATTTGCCAGGTTTAGAAAACAGCATGGGGAAGCACAGCGATTAATCCAAGCTATCCTGGAACCGCCGTAGAATCAGAGTTAGATGTGGTTTCGGGAGCTTCTNCTGGCTGGGCTGCTTGGGCCAACTCCTGAGCGAGTTGCCCTCCAAGAAAGATGTATTCGAGCTTGTCCAGCAGGTGATCATCCATCACGTCCTCGATCGTCTTTTTCCCTGCGGTGACTCCATGTTCCGTCGCATAGACCGTCAGTTGCTCCTGTAACTGGGTGACGGTGCGTTGCAGGCTCTGTAGCTGCAGACTCTCCTTGCGTAGCTGGCGAGTAATCTCTCCAAGGTTGAGCATCTGGTTGAGGACATTCTCTTTTTTCTGCCCAGAGCTGCCAAAGATGCTGCCGATGCCGTCAACCTGGGACTGCATCCACTGCTGAAAGCCCTGCCGTTCGATGATCACGTCATAGAGGTCATGGTCCTTGAAAGTNAGTTCACTGTCTGCATTGATCGGGCGTTCCAACTCACGAATCTTCAGAGTCTTGCGCTTGAGGTCCTCGACCAGCCGGCTTCTCACAGTACGCAGGCGTTGGTACTTCTTTTCTGCGTTGCTGCTGATTGAATCTGAATCCTGTTCCTCGATTTCCTTGAGTTGCTCGACCGTCGTACGCAGGCGATTCTTCAGATCTTCGCGCTCTTTCTGGAGTTTGGCGATGTTGTCTTCCAGCGAATCCTGACGCTTCATCATGGCCTCTTCCTTCTTGCTTAGGATCGCTTTTTTGCGCACACCAAGCCGCACCATGAATTTCTGTTGATTGACGTCCCACTGATTGAGCAGAATTAGATCGTACTGATGGAATTGTTCGCTGTCGTGCAGGAACTCACTGATACTCAAACTGCCACGCTTCGGGTGTTCCTTGATGTAGGCTCGATGTTGCAGGGTCAGTTCTCGCAAAGTGAGGGAAGTCAGCAGCTTGCGCTTGTGTCCTCGGCCTGTCAGGCCATTCAGTGTGCGGTCACCCAGATCATCCACGATGAGGATGTGCATCAGGCCCTTCATCAGCCCTTCCAGAGTCGTGATCCCGGTCACTTCCGCCACGGTGTCGTTGAAGATCCGGTCCAGCCCAGCCCAGTAGGCATCTTCCAACTGCATCCGCTCCAACANCCCTTGCAACTCCTTGACGATTTCCTGCTCCTCCTTCAGGTAGAATTCCTTCTCTTCCAGCACCAACTTCTGATGAACGACACGCAGGAACTCCTTGGACTTTTCACGTTGGCCGATGTCGTGCTGNAGCTGCTGGTAGCGTTCTCGTCGTGGATCACCAGATTTCTCGTTAGTGAATCTCACGCGATGCCAGAGGCTTGGGCCACGCACAAGGTAGAGTTCCAGAATCTTGCTCAGCGTATTGATCTTACGCAGTCCCCCAGACAATTGATGTGGCAGGGCGACCTTGATCNTACCATCGTTGGAAGCGCCTTTGCGAGGCGGATAGAGATCAAACTGAGGCTCCAGCTTGAAGCGCCCGAGGCGGCGCTTCACGGAATCCTGCAGTCGCTTCTGGAGGTCTGCCGGCAGTAGAACTTTCAGTGGTTTGATCGGGGCAGGCTGGCTCATGTCCTNTCTTTACGGAGTACGGAGAAGTTGTCTCGACAGGAGCAAACGTTTTGGCGGTTGCTGCTNATGATGCACACTGACTCAANAATTTTGACACTNTAACACNATTCGGTNGGACAATGGCAAGGNTTCCGGAAGCTGGGAAGGNTTTTGCGTTTTGTCGTTGGCTCCGGTATTCCCTTGATCTTGNGTTCTCTTCTCCCTCTTTCCTNTGAAAANCCTTTCATGAACGAAGCTCCATTGCGACGCCCCGANTACCTTCGTCCAGTNGCGGAACGTACNNTCAATGCTTTGGAAGACAAACACTTGGANGTNCTGCAACAAGCNTACCANCAGGCNTTGCAGNGTTACCAGCNTCNCCGCTTCTGGNTCTTCTGGCCCTGCNTGCTGACNAGCTGGCTANTGCTGCCTGGTGTNTTCTGGTTCTGGTANCGTCGANGTCTCAAAGAGTGGAAATTGTGCCGAGAGTTGGCCAACGAACTCGGCTCATTGCGACGACAGCGAGATCGACGGACCTTCTGGAAGCGACTACGTCCTCGACGCAATCGGATCGAAACCGAAGACACTGCAGAGCTGCGCCGCTTCTACAAGACCCTCGTGCAGTCGGTTCGTCAGTACAACGTGCGGCTTGGACTGTTTGACTACGCCTTGGATCGCCAGAACAAGCGCCTGGATTCTCCCTTCACAGTTGGCGAACTGGAGAAGATCGAGAAGACCTTTCGACGGGTGCAGGATGAGCTGCACAGCGCTATCCGGCTCCTGCAGCTTGCTGAAAAGAATCCGGAGCTAGACCTGGTTCAATTACTACGCAACGAGTACCAGGAAGACATTCAACGCTCTTCTGAATATGTCAACCAAACCGTCGATCTTGGTGCCTCCGGACAGTTCATTCACGAGTTGCTGGTGCTGGAAACCAACTTGCGACAGGATATTGCGGGTCTGGCAGGCAGTGGCCACTGGCAGGAAGAAGAAACTGAAGAGGAGGAAGCAGCTACGCGGGAGGAGAAAAATGAATCAGAAAAAGCGTCTCGTTCTCGACCCAGCCAACCAGAAGCGGCTCCGGATGGCTGACTATCACAGAAAAGTTCAGTAACAGTTGAGGCGGTTGAGCAGTAACGCCTGCTTGTAGGATTTCAGCGAGCAAATTCTCCAATTGGAGGGCGAACAGGCGCTGAGGGTAAAGAGCAGTAGGAGCAGAATGACCCAGGTGCGCATTGGCTTTTTTCTCAACAGCACGGACTTGCAGAGCTTCCTTGCTCTGGCCTACTGGCGCCTCGCTACCCTTCCCTGTGCAGCCGTTTCATTTCGTTAAATCAACTACAAGCACAAAGCAGACCGTTGTCTCACACCTCTCTTGCTCTCCTGCTGCCAGTTTGCTTCTTTGTTACTGAAAAAGCTAGTTTTGAAAGAATCTAAAAACAGAAAAATTTCAGGGAGTGCGCAGGTCTTCTTCAACCATTTCCTGCACCAGTTGCTGCAGATCACAGACGGGTTGCCAGCCTAATTTTTCTCGTGCCTTGGTTGCATACCCCAGCAGCAGGTCAACCTCAGTGGGACGATAGTACTGCGGATCGATCTGCACACACACAGCCCCAGTTTGGGCATCTTTTCCGACTTCTGCTTCTCTGGTTCCTTGCCAACGGATTTCAATTCCCCCAACAGCAAAGGCCTGGGTAGTAAAGTCACGGACGCTAGTAGTGATTCCTGTGGCCAAAACGTAGTCATTAGGTTCCTGCTGCTGCATAATCCGCCACATCCCCTCGACATAATCTCGTGTGTGTCGCCAGTCCCGCTTGGCATCGAGGTTCCCCAGGTAGAGGCACTCCTGTCGTCCTTGAACGATCGCAGCGACAGCTCGGGTGATCTTGCGTGTGAAAAAGGTCTCTCCACGCAAGGGAGATTCATGATTGAAGAGGATGCCATTGCTGGCGTGTAGTCCATAGGCTTCCCGATAATTGACCGTGATCCAGTAGGCATAGAGCTTGACTGCCGCGTAGGGGGAACGGGGATAGAAGGTAGTAAGCTCGGTCTGCGGGGTCTCCTGTACTTTACCATAGAGTTCAGAGGTGGACGCCTGGTAGAAGTGCGTCTTCTGCTCCAGCTTAAAGATGCGAATCTCTTCTAGCAGCCGTAGGGTTCCGAGTGCATCAGAGTTGGCAGTGTATTCTGGAGTCTCAAAGCTGAACTTGACGTGGCTCTAGGCAGCTAGGTTGTAGTGCTCGTTAGGCTGTACTTCCTGCACAATCTGGATTAGATTGGTGGCATTAGTCAGATCCCAGTGGTGCAACACGAAGTTGTGGTGATCAATGTGTGGGTCTTGGTACAGGTGGTCGATCCGCCCAGTGTTGAAGCTGGAGCTGCGGCACTTGATACCGAGGACAATGTAGCCCTTCTGCAGCAGCAACTCGGCGAGGTAGGCACCATCCTGCCCGGTGATGCCCGTGATCAATGCGGTTTTTTTGGAGGTCATTGGAGTGATTGAGTTGATGAGCAATGTGAAAAAAATACATGTTCAGTGAGTAAACATGTGGAGGCTACACCAGTAGATTATGAGCAGTGGGTTTTAGGCAACCACCGGAGTAGTCTCAATCACATCGCCATAACGTTGCAGAATGGTCACCCCTTGGCTGAGAGCTTCCTGTAGTACATCATCTTCAATCGAGAAGGTCGCTAAGCCCAGATGCTGCTGAAAGTCACGGTATTGGGGAAACAGCAGCGGAAAGTTACCACCTTTGCGGTGGATGAGTGTTTCAATGTCTTTGAGGTGAACGCGGTACTTGACCTCAATGATGAAGACCGAATCACCGTTATAAAGAATCAGATCGTATTCCTCACGGATTTTTTCATGTGTACGCAACGGGTTATTGTCGATGAGGTCGAAGCGTTTTCCCGCCAATATGGGTTCATTTTGTAAGGAATTATAGAAGAACTCTTCGGCAATCTTACCTTGATTGTTGGAGATCCCTCCTACCATTTCAGAGACTCGATCGATCTTCGCGCTGGTTTCAGCCAGCTTGGCGTCAGTTTTGGCGAGTCTTGCATCAATCTTTTTCTGGGAAGTGACCAACTCTGCCAGTGGTTCCCAAACTTTTTTCGGTCATCTTATTCACTCCGTGATGGAACCTAAGATTGAATTTATTATACCGAACCCCGATACTTTTTCTAGGCAGGACCAGAATAGGGGTAGAAGAGAGTGAATTCAGTCTGTGGGATCTTCTGAACCTTGCCATAGAGTCCAGAATTGAAGCCTGGTAGAAACGAGCCTTCTGCTCCAACTTGAAAATACGAATCGCCTCCAACAACCGTAGGGTTTCAAATTCATTGGAGTTGGCAGTGTACTCTGGAATCTCGAGACGGATCTAGCTTTAGGTAGCCAAGTTATAGAGTTGTTCGGGCGGTACTTCTTGGACTACTCAGATCAAGTTGGTGGAGGCAGTTAAATTTGCATTATGCAAAATGAAGTTGTGGTGATGAATGTGTGGAGCTAGTAGAGACGGTTGATTTGTCAGGTGTTGAAGTTCAAGCTACGGCTTTTATTTTCTTAGAGTTCATCGAAGTAATTAAGTCGATAGGCAAGATGAAAATGGTAATCGTTCAGTCTATGAGTATGTGGAGGATGTGTGAGTGCACTATGAGAAGAATGCTGATTAATTGAGAGAAATCTTGTCCTGATAGCTGAGCTTACGTAAGTTGTTCTTTAATTCCAAGCACTTTGCCTACCCAAAAATGACAGCCCAAATAGAGGATTTTTTTTCGAGCAAATGAGCACTTTGATTGGGTAAGAGTTTGGGCCCTGCTTAATTAGAAAGTGTTGTTTTGGTTTTTTAGTGAATGGCAGATTACTAAAAAATCTGTGTGATTCTAATTTGTAGAGAAGGTGGGTAGGAGGTGCGAATTTGGCTCGACCTCAATATGAGGATCTGAGGCTCTCCTATGGGAGAGAATACAAGAGAATAGCGTACTCTCGGGGGTAAGGTAGAAACTCCCAGCCTTTCCACTTAGGAAGGGCTGGGTGATTTGATCAGAGATTCAGATTACTCACCTGTATGAATTCTAAACACAGAACTGTTATCAGAGGTAATCGTGATTGTGTAGTTGTCGAAAGTTTGCAAGTTGAGAAGATTGGTCAGCGATACATTGTCAGATAGATTGTCGTAGCTAAAGACCAACTCGCTGCTGCTCGTACTACCGGTCAGTCCTGTGATCACTGCTGTTTGTGCGGTCGCACTGCTGTTGTCCGCTATTCGTCCATCTACAGTGATGTTGTCTGTGGACTCGCTGATTGAGATTGTGCCCGCCACTGAAGAGTGCCCAGCGCCTCCGTGTGTACCAGTTCGCGCAAACGTTAGAGTCGGTAAGGTCAACTGCAAGGAACGATTGTCTGTACTGTCATCATCCTCGACAGCGATAGTGGTGCCGGTTTGTTGGTAGCTGTAGCCGTCATACAGATCTGCAACATTAAATACCATCGTAATGTTGTCGACGTTGGCAAATAGACCAGTGCTGGTGATTGTAACATTGTCTGTAATGTCGCTTGCACCCGCAACCGTATCGTTATCAATATTGTTGCCTGTGGTGTTGTCAATACGAAGAGTATGAACTGCGACAGTTGGGTTCTTGACCGTGACGCTCGTGTTGTCAAAAGTACTGACAGAAGTACGTCCGGTGACTGTACCAGAAGTCACAATGTTGTAGCTACCGGTTGCCTTCAGGCTGGTNCCNTAGNTAGTNGGNAGAGCCGNATTTTTCANAGTNAGNGTATTGCTCCCAGCTGTAAAATATGTTGCAGAGGTNTTGCTGGTGCCTGTGCTGTTGGCGCTTCCAGTNACNGTNGTNTTNTCAGTCATCGANAAGCTGAGCACATCATTNGAAGCATNNGCACTTCGACTGACNGTCANTTNNGGAACAACCAACTGNGTGNTNTTGNCTCCNCTTACNATNTNGACGGTGAAGTTGGTGATGGTCGCATTCTCTCCTCTTGCAAGGTTNGAGGTTCCGAATGTCATGGTTAGGTTNTCGAATACAGCGCCGTATTCAATGGTGGTGTCAGGTGTGCTAGCAGCAGAATTGACAACTGTATTGCTACTAGTGTCTAGCGCGGTGATCTGCTTGATATTCAGATTGGGCAAACTACTTGTTACCGGAGTAACAGCGCCCACTTTCGTCTGTAGTGTGTTGATGTAAGAGTCTACTGTAGTTTGATATGCTGATTCCAGAACATTACTGTTGTCCATAGGAATGCTGACGGCTACAAGGTAAGCAGTTTCAGCGAGGCTCGTGCTCAGGGCAGCATCAACTGTGATTCCAAAGTTACTGTTGACATTAGTGATGGCAGTACTCACAGCAGACTGCAGGTCTAATGCGGAAGCACCTAGCAAAGCGCTGCTGTCAGCGAATTGCGTATTCAGTTGATTAGCAAGTAGCTGCAAGGCTCTCTGCTGATCTTGCCTTTCAGCAAAGTACGGACTGTTGCTGGTGCTGAAGGCCTGTGCGTAGCTCTCGACGACCTTAGCTAAGCGCAGAAGTTGGGCACTGACGCCATTGGTGCTTGCCAAGTCTGCGTCGTAGTTAGCACCAAGCTTTGCAGCTAGGTTTGAATCGAGTGCTACCAGGGTAGTAAGCAGCGAAATGTTGCTTGCTCCTTTAGATGCGAGCATCAGGCTGGCAGGCTCGGTGTTGCCACTGGCATCAACCTTAGTCCCACCAACACTGACAAGCTGGAAGCTAGGGTTAGCAGCATTATTGTAACTAAGGGTATAACTGCCATCAGTTCCGGTGGTAACGGCAGTTTCGTCAGCATCCTGTACGAGGTCGCTGTCGAAGTCAATGAAGACAGTCGCACCATTAACGTAAGACTGCACAACTTTTCCACTAGCTTGGGCAAGAGTGAGATTGCCGACTTGGTCGAGAGTTTTGTTTTTGATCAAGTCAGTAGATTCAAAGGCGCTGCTGCAGGCAGAGATGACACTAGATTCGGTAACTTTATTAGCAGAACTAGTGATGGAGTCCATCACACTTTTTGCTGCGCTGGAGACCTCACTCTTCAACGAAGTCTTAATTGCATTTGTCAGGAACGCGAGAGAGGGAATTCCATCAATTGTGTCATCTACTGCGCTGTCTATTGCATTCTCGATCGAGGTGGTGTCTGTCAGGGTTGCGCTGCCCAATCGAGTTGCCAGAAAGGTGATTGCGGTGATCTGATCATCTACTTTGGTTAAAATTTTGCTGTCACTGCGCCCAAAAACATACATGAAGGTTTCGATGCCCTTGGCTAGCCTGAGTGCTACAGGAGAAACCCCACCACTTTTTGCGATGTCTACGTCGTAACTCTCCCCGGTCGCAGTGGCGATTGAACTTGCCAAACTTGTGTTAAGAGCGATTACCGTGGTCAGAGGAGTAATATTTTTAGCTCCACGGGGTGCAAGCATAACTCCGACAGATTTAGCTGTGGTATGTAGAGCTCTTGCGGTGCCACCAGTACTGATAAGGCGATAATTCGAAATTTCATCAAGTTGATTCAAGTCCAGAGTGAAGAGACCACTATTAGATGTACTATCAGTAGTTTCACCAAAATCTAATACGTTGTTCACGTTACGATCAACCCAGACTTCCGCATTAACAACACGGCTTTGCGAGACATAGCCTTGAAGACGAGAAGACACAGAGCCGCCGGATCCTGAGGACGATCCTCCCGTAGAGCCACCTGAACTTGGAGCCGGTGTAGCTGCCGGTTGCTGGGTATTATCCCCACCGTCGTTGGCGGCACAGGCTGTTAGTAAGATACCCATCACACCAGTCACAAAAAGCTGGGACAGCCGGCGTCTTCGATTAAAGGAATTCAGGGTTTTTCGCAGTCTCATGGAAGATCTCCTAAATACGTCTGGTGCAGAAGTGACGCCCAGATGGCGAAGCTTGGGCCTTGTGCTGTAAGCTGCGACTATGAGGTTCGCAGTATTTTGACATTCAAAAACAAATTTTAAATTCTTGTAACCGCGCGAGAATACCTAAAAATATTCTCTGAATCAATCCAAATGACACATCTACATATCAAATTCTTTCATTTCCTAAAGCTGCAGGAAGTGTTCCGAGATGAGGCTGGTGGGAAAGACTTGGTGGAAAAAGAAGAAAAAAAAAGCCCGGACTCCCTTAGAGAGCCCGAGCTTTCTTAGTTCAACGGGAGTCAGCTACTAACTGACTCAATCTGCATATCAATCAATCGCAGAACCGGAGATGATATTGAGAATCGGCATCTCATTATTATCATCGTCTGCAGCACCACCACCATCTAGGTCGAAGTCAGTAGAAGCGTTGCTTGCAGAGCCATGACCTTTTTGCAGGGTAATCGTAGCCACAGACGACTGACTTGAGAAGTCCTGCGCTGTAACTGTCAAAACAGCGTCGTTACCAACAAATTTAGTTGTTGCCTCAGTGATAGATCCTGCAGCGACTGGATCAAGTACGACCGTAACATACCCGTTGCTGTCGGTAACAGAGGGTGTAAAACTAATTTCTTCAGCCTCAGCTGAATCGTCGTCAGTACCGGCTGCCCAAGTCGCGGTTGCAGTATCGATCTGCTCTCGATATTGCAGATGAGCATTTGCTGAGAAATCGCTGTTGGTATTTCCGAAGGCTAGACCAGAGCGAATTTCTTCAACAATGTTATCAGTTTGAGCAACTGCGACAGTACCGTCTCCAAGGAAGACCTGCTTATAAATAGTCAGATCTGTTCCTTCAACTGGATTGGGCTCTGTAGTTCCTGGATCGACAGTGGTAGCAGTTGCTACGGGAGCATTGATGTGAATACTGTAGTAAGTGTCATCAGCGGTATTCAGAATGTTCTGAATCACGAGGGCGTCTGTTGACCAAACTGTCGAGTCAGGTGGAGCAGGCAATTCAACAACAAGAGTGCTGAAACCACCGTTGTTCGCATCGTTCGCTCGATGACCAACTTCTCCCGCAATCCTTGCACCACTAGAGTAGGTCACGTTTTGTGCAGTTGCCAGATCACCAGAAGCAACGACAGTAGTATTTATTGTACCACCATTAAAATCATCAAGCTCCTCTTTAGTTGGTCTGTAGATGTAGGAGATCGCTTGTGTTACATCAACATCTTTATCCAACTTTATCACTGCCAAAACTGTGTTGACGGTTGGTGCAATGTCTACCCCAGTAGCGGCTGCATTAGCTGGAGAGGGGACAGCAGCATCATAACCCCAAACATAAGATAGTGGAATATCTTCAGTTGTTGATACAGCGTAATTGGCGGCGGTATCAGGAGTGTAAATGCTATCTACGTCAGCATCGTCGGTAGCATGCAGTCCGGTTACCGAGAGGCCACTGCTGGAATCAATGTGCAGGAAAGCCTCATTGATATTGCCAACAGTAGCTGGGGTCACATTTTGAGTTTCGAGTCGCGGCCCATCACTATCAGCACCGACCAGCCTTGGGCCAATGCCGTTTGCAGTAGTTGGTGCCGTGCCGTCGTCACCGTCATAGGCATCTGCACGTTCGACATTGCCCCAGCTGTTGAAATTGGCGTCCTGCAAAGTGTCATATCGCATGTGGAAGCTAGGATCTACAGTGGAAACTGCGGTGACACTGTTTGCAGAGGTATGAGAGAGTTCATTGAAGAAGAGACTGAGATCAATGTACTGGCCATCTACTCCGACTCCGCCCGCATCCGTATTACTCTCTGCGATGGTGAAGGTTAGCTGACTATTTGTAGTAGCACCAGGTACATTTCCATCAGCGTTTGCCGCAGCACTGATGGTCACATCAATTGCATCTTGGGCCATTCTACCAGTACCGGCAGTATTGTTCGCAGAATCCTCTATCAAGTTGCCGTAAGGACCAATGTAGTCAGTAGTACGGGTCACGGTACCTGCTGTCGCACTAGTGATAGTGAAATTGTAGACTGTTATCGAAGTATCAGCATGTTGGCCATAAAGCGTGAAGGCGTTGGAATTACCAAGATTGATAGTCTGATCAAATTTAACCGTCACACTAGAGCCGTCATTGGTCAATGCAGTTGCCAATGGTGGGGTCGCATCTACGATGAGGACTCCACTTCCGTTCCCCGCAGTCGCTTCGACACCATCAGAATCTTTCAAGCCACGAATTTGAAGAAGGTCATTCAGTGATGAGCCTTCAGACAGTTCGTTTGCGACATCGACCTGAGTAGAATCAGTGAAGTGGTTGCTATCGTCGATAGTTCTCCAGTCACCAAAAGTCAGCAGCAGGTGGTCATCATTCCAACCTGTAGACTTGTTGGTAATGGCAGTCAGACCAGATGCAACTGAAAGTTCTCCAGTAGGGATATTCGTGAGTGCAGTACCGTCGCTCAATTTACATACACCAGTTCTAGCAGCAAAAGCTGTCAGATTATCCGGTGCAACAACAGCTTCGGTCATATTCAGAACGATTGTTCTGTCAAAGTCATAGACACCTCCCCCTAGTGTACCACAGTTTGCAGGACCAACTATTATGTTACCCGTTTGAGTTGTAACTGGGGTGGTATTTAGTGTGTAGGTGAAGGTCTGCTGTACACCGCCAACAGTATACAGTGAGTAACCAGCGAGTGTTCCAGTGGTAGGCACGCTGGTCTGACTATTGTCATCGTCGGCTACTGATCCAGCTCCAAGTGTAGTCGTACCGACACCAGCTGGAGTACTTGGCAACCAGTTGTTCTGGAAAGATCCAGTACTGGTGCTGATTTCAGCCACATAATACACACAAGTTGGCCCATCAGACGTAGTGGAGACCTTACCCCATGCATCATAATCTGCAGCAGTGTAATATTCATCACTTCTTCCACTTGTCGTAGTACCTTCGTCAGTGGCTGTTGCTGGGGTTGTTGCCAAGAGTGGGGTCTTAAGAGAATTGACAATCAAGGCAGCGGTGGGCAGGGCACCATCTTCTGCACTGACAAATCCTGAGCCTTGACCCTGATCCATGGCTGTACTGAGCAATCCACCGGTCTCTGTATGGGCACGTAAATTTGCCTTATCATACAATGATGCACTCAGATTGAGCTTGGGGAAGTAGTAAGCAGCATCACCGACCTCTGCTTCGCCATTATCATCACTTCTTTCAATTCCACAGGTGAACAGCATTTCTGCGGTGTTACTAGAATTGATTGCTCCTGCAGCTCCTGCAGCTGTTGCATTCAGACTACCATGCACTGTGCCGGTGACGGCTGCACTTGCTGTGTCCTGGCCACTGTTACCACTGTTCTGAATTGCCACATGTGGCTCAAAATTGTCTTTGAGCGTAACAGTAGTGCCAGTAGAGCCTACGGTGACATCTCCAAAATCATTGAGCCGACGGATAGTCACTTTGTAACCGGGCTTAGTATTGGCGATTGTCACCTTAGCTGTCGCATCTGATGTGTCAGAACCGACTGTTGCTGTAAAATCTAAGAAAGTGGATCCTGTAGTGCCTGTGGTCAATGTGAAATCACCTGTGTCAACACCTGTAACAGTATTCTCTTCTGTGGCAGCATTGGCAGCAATTACGAGAGATACTCCATCAGCATCCTGAACATTGATGCGATAAGTACCACCATTGACTGCAGTAAAGTTCACAATGGCTGTTGTCCCAACGAAGGTATTGACATTGGTTGCCAATCCGGTCCCATTGTCTACGAAAGTCGGGTCTGACTTATCGGTTCGGACCAAGATGGCGTCCAGGAGTTCTTCAATACGCCAGTCGTTTGATTTATGAAGTGCAGAGAGAGATGTTCCACCTGCTGCAGTGACACTGGTCAAGCTGGCAGTCAGTGGAATGCGTAAATTTATGCTTCCCTGAACAACGTTATCTACTGCGGGTGGATTGATCAGTGTGTCTTTGTACACAATCTCGTACTCTGCATATCTTCCAGTGGCATCATTAGCAGGATCTGAACTACCGACGTTCCCAGAGTAATCTGTTTGATTTGGATCAGCTTGTGGAGTCAGGCGCTGTCCACTCATACTCACAAAAACGTCTTTGTGCAATCTGACGTAGATCGTGGAATTAGCTCCTGGTCTTTCTGACAATTGTAGAGTCAGCGTTCGACCTTCTATTTTAGTTTTCGTCGAGTCCCAAGCGATTTGGTTACCACCGTTGTCGAAAACCACGATGGACGTGGATGGAATTGTTCCAAATGCTTGAGGAACCATGTCCCCGCTGAAAATGAACTTCAGTGGTGTCGTTGCTAGATTGACCAGATTGTAGTCAATAGTATTGTCATTAGAAGCATCAGCGGCCAAATTAGGGTTGTGCAGGTCATTGCTGAGTGTCCCTGAATTCTCATCAGCATATCCGTAGAGGCCTCCGACAGTAATTCCTTCAACCTGATTTGATGGGGCAACTAAGAAGTCTCCGACATACAGAGTGTCGAGATTGGTGAGTGTCCCCGCTTTAACCTTCACGTCGAAGTCGATACCCCACCAGTAGTTTTGATTCTCTTTAGCTTGCACAGTGACTTCCCAGGTGTCTTGGGTATCACCGAGTGTAATGACGTTCCCAGAATCATAATCGTAGCTGAAGCCAGTACCATCATTTGGTCGTGCCATTGGGCGATAACCGGGATCATCGACCCTCATGATATAGCCACCAGGAATTTTTGGCACATTTGTGAATGTGAATTGGCCGCTATCGTTCGTTGTAGTGACGATTTCCTCAACAGAGTAGAAGCCACAGCCTTCATAGCATTCGGTTCCAGCAGCTCCTGTTTGTGCAGCGGATCCGTATGCATTGTTCACAACGTCAGTTGCCGGAACGAGGCGGACTGTCAGTGACTTAGCAAAGTCATAATCGCCTACAGGTGCAGTGTAATAGCTACCTTTGTCAACGATTTGGCCAGTAACTGTGTTAATCAGTTGAGGCAATTGAACAGCTTCGCTTGCCACCAGATTGTCAACTATTATACTGTTAGGGTTCCCCCCTGCAGTTCCGTAATGCGTAATTACACCTGGATTGCTGATTGCTGACTTATATTGGGAGTAGCCATCTTTAGAATAAGTAATGTAAATTTTGCCAGTGGTTGTGACATCTGTAGTTTGTTCCAGATTCTGTGGTGTTGAATTAATGTTCACACCGGTTACTGGAACGTTGGTCAAAATCCAATTACCGCCTGCATCTGTTGTAGTAGTCCTCCCATAGGCGTACACAGACACCCCGGAGAGAGCGACTCCAAAGTCGTCATTTACAGTTCCAGAAAGATTTGCCTTCAAGGCTGCTCCATTTGGAGAAACTGCAATATTTCCATTATTTGTGGCTGTTCCAGCACCTTCATCGACTCTCATTCCCTCACAGCCAGTGAGGCCGGCAGCTCCGGCGGCCACGAGTAAGGCAATGCTCCACTTTTTAATCATG
>NYTS01000041.1 GCA_002683655.1 Deltaproteobacteria bacterium | reverse complement strand
TGTGGGCGGTCCGAGGACTTTCTGGTTCCATGCCTGAATCATCAGCGCGTTGACGACAGCTGCGGCCCAATTTGATCCTCCTCGAGTCCCTTGGTTGGTGATTCTAGGGATAAGTTGGCATTCTTGAAGTTCCTGCTTGGACTCGCGGGTTCCGACAAATCCAACGGGTAATCCAATAACTAGCCTTGGTTGCCACTGTTCCTGCTGAATCAACCGCAGAGCTTCTCGAATCGCTGTTGGTGCGTCACCAATCGCCAGGATGATTGGTTCATTTTTGTGCTGAAGAAAAGCCCTGCGAATCCCTGCGGCAGAGCGTGTCAATCCGAAGGCTTCAGCGAATAAGTGTGTCTCTGGGTCATGCACCAAACAACTGGTAGTCAATTCCAGGCTGGAGAGCAAGCCACGTTTTAGACCACTCTGCACCATGGTTACATCCGTTACAATGATAGCTCCATCTAGCAGCGCCTGAACACCTTGCTGAATCGCAGTTGTTGAGAAGAAGACATCATTGACGATTCCAAAGTCTCCGCTGGTATGCACAAGTCGCTGCAGGATGGCCTTGACCCCGGAACTGTAGGCACTCCAGTCGTAGTTCGCTTCGACCAGTTGGAAGCTCTCTGCCTCAATCGGATGTGGAACGTAGGTGTTGGAAAGCTTTACGGCAGATTTGTGCTCATGAACATGCGAATGCTCGTGGTGATAAGAATGTCCGTGAGTATGGCCCACATCCGGAGTGTGATCGTGCTGATGATGCGTGTGCGGATGGGAATGCGCTGCTTCAGTTCCGTGGTGGTGAGTGTGCGAGTCTCCCAGGATCCCCCGCACATGATGGTGGTGGGCTTCCTGTACCTTGCCAACCTCACCTTCGTAACCCACGATCTGGGTACGGTACTTACAGAGGCTGCAGTTGGAGGAATTGATGCCAACTAATGCTTCGCGGGCCTTTTCGATCCAGACATCTGTCACATGAGGATGAACTCCTAGATAGCCGGCTTTGAGAACTTCTATATCAGGAAATTTCGGCTGAACTTCATCGATAGCGCCATAAATCCGCTTGATCAGGATACCAGTGAATAGGAAATAGGGGATCACCAAGACACGGCGATAGCCCATTTGTGCAGCCCTAGCAATTCCATCAGCAACCAGCGGCTTAGCAGTCCCAGAGTAACAAACATAGGAACTCCCAAAACCCATCCCCTCCTCAACCATACGTGCCAACTTATTTACATTGGAATTCACATCTGGATCGGTAGTCCCACGCCCGACAACTACAAGTAGCGATTCATGCCGAGGAATCATCTGGGCAGATTGTGCTTCAGCACTGATAATTCGCTCTTGAAACAGCTTGAGCAGCAGCGGATGAATGCCCATCGGTCCACCGTAGTGGAATTCGACTTCTGGAAATTCTGGCTTCACGCTCAGTAGTTCAACAGGCATATCGTTCTTGCCGTGACTAGCGGCAAAGAGAATTCCGGGCACCATCACAATCTTGCGGGATCCCATGCGAACATTTTCGCGTAAGGCCTGATCAATTGTGGGAGTTGCGAACTCGAGGAAGCCGTGCGTAATGACTCGATCTGGCTGACGTCTCTTGAGAAGCATCAAGGCTTCTTCAAACTCCATGGTGCCATCGGCGTCGCGACTACCGTGCCCTGCGATCACCAATCCAAAATCGTCCGTTCCCTCTGACATTCTTTTTCACTTACTTAAGTTGTAGTGGAAGACCAGCCGCACAAAAGAAAACCTGATCACAACGCTCCCCCAACCATTGACCTATTCTTCCAGAGAGATCAGCAAAGCGCCGGGCTAGCGGATTGGTTGGAACGATCCCCAAGCCTACTTCATTTAGCACCAGAACAAATTGATGAGGGCTGTCCCAGAGAGCCTCCAGTTCCCCAAAAGCCTTGGATTCATCATGTCCGTGATGCAGGAGATTGTTCAGCCACATAGTCAGACACTCTACCAATACGATCCGAGGTTCCTTTGGGAGCTTCTGCTGTAACCACAGGGCCTCCTCAAAAGTGACAAAACGTTCTGCTCGCTGTTGTCGGTGAAGAGCAATGCGTTGTTGTAGCTCTGGATCTTCGGTGAATTCGGTCGTTGCCAGATAGATCGGTAGTTCTTTTGCAGCAATTGAGAGCGCCAGCTTTTCAGCCAAGCGAGACTTTCCACTCTTAACACCACCAGTGACCAGAATCCGCAAATGCGTCACCTTGATCTAGAGAATACGAAAGACAGGAGGACGAGAGATTGGGACGATAGGACAGACAGGGGATCGGCCAGACTTGGTTGTTCTGCAGATCGACTAGGAATCGTCAGCCTCTCAGGTTCCTCGCCTGATTCTGAACATGTGATGGGCAGGTCTCCTGGCTCAGGGCAAGTTCACAACGCCTTCCCGCTTTTGCAGTGGCTAACAGTTGTGAGATACACCCTTCACAGTTGCGAGGACAGCTCCGGGATTTCACCGGATTCCCTATTCTCCGCAAGTGCGGCACCCAGCACAAATATGTAACAATACAGTAATTGATCAAAAGAGCAATCAGATTTTTAGGGATTGGTAGTACTAGGTACGATGATCCGCACCAATTGCCTCTGATAGTTCAGCGTAACCGTCTTTGTCCAAATGTGCCAGCAGTCCCCGGCAAATTTGATTGGCTAGACCAGGGCCCTGATAAACAAGCCCTGTGTAGACTTGCAGCAGAGTGGCTCCGGCTTTGATCTTATCGTAGGCACTTTTAGCGTCTGTGATTCCACCAACACCAATCAGTAGAAGCTTTCCTTGAAGTTCTCGATAAAGTTTCGAGAGAATTTGAGTAGACAAATTATGTAAGGGACGTCCGCTCAATCCTCCTGTTTGATGAGCATGAGAAGAACGTAATTGACTGCGTTCAAGAGTCGTGTTGGTGGCGATCAAGCCAGCTAGAGGAAATTGGTGTACGACCTCTAAAAGATCGCGAAGGGCCTCATCACTGAGATCAGGAGCAATTTTGAGTAAGATTGGGAGCTGCCGAGGATGTTGTAACTGTAACTCTTTGGCAGTCTGAAACAAGGAATCCAGCAGTCGTTGGAGAGCAGTCTTTTCCTGTAATTTACGGAGGTTTTGGGTATTGGGTGAGCTGATGTTGATTACAACATAACTGGCAGTGTGCCACACAGCAGTCAGGAGTCGTTGGTAATCCTCAGCAGCTTTTTCGTTGGGAGTGTCTTTGTTCTTGCCAAGGTTGATTCCAACAATGCCTTGCTTTGGTCTTTGCTTTAGATGTTGGAGCAGGGCATCCTGACCTTGATTGTTGAAACCCAGACGATTGATCAGTGCCTCATCTTCCAATAGACGGAAAATCCGAGGCCGCTCATTTCCAGGTTGGGGACAAGGTGTGATGGTCCCACATTCCACAAAGCCAAAGCCAAAGGAGAGAAGTGAGTTGTATACTTTAGCGTTTTTATCGAGCCCTGCTGCGATCCCAACAGGACTAGGAAATTCCAGACCAAAGCACTTCATTTTTAGGCGATGTAGGTCTGGAACTGGGGAATAGAAGAGTTTGTAAAGATGTAGACTTCCAAAACGTTCTGCCTTCTCGAGCCAATTCAGTGTCAATTCATGGATCTTTTCTGGGTCGTGACGGAAGAGAAGTGGTCGAATCAGCCTCCAATAGGCTTTGTCAGTTAGTGCCTGGTAGTCCTTCATTCTCCATCTTGTTTTGAACTACTGGGAGTCATTCTGACAATTTTTTCCCTTCGAGCGACTCCAGTATTGATTGCAGCCTGTTGGACAGCTTCGGACACTGCAGGTACAACAGTCTGATCAAAGACACTGGGAATAATATAGTCAGGAGCTAAGTGATTCTCATCAATACTATGAGCGATTGCTTCAGCTGCCGCCATCTTCATCTCTTCGTTGATGATTGATGAACGGGAGTCAATCGCACCACGGAAGATGCCCGGAAAACAGAGCACATTATTGATCTGGTTTGGATAGTCACTGCGACCGGTCGCCATCACAGCAACATGTGCTTGTGCAATTTCCGGCATGATTTCGGGATCGGGATTAGCCATCGCAAAGACAATGGGATCTTTCGCCATGTTCTGAAGATCCTGTTCATCTAGCAGATTAGGTTGCGATACTCCGACAAATACGTCTGCTCCACGAATTACATCTTTCAAAGATCCAGCCTCGTCATCAGGGTTGGTATGATCAACAAGCCACTGTTTATCAGCATTGAGATTGGTGCGCCCATTGTGTAAGGCCCCTTTGCTGTCGCAACAAACAATATTGGTGATCCCCATCAGCATCATCATCTTGGTGCAGGCCGTACCAGCTGCCCCTGCGCCCGAAACAACCACTTTGAGGCTTTCCGCTTTTTTGCTGACTAATTTCAGAGCATTGATCAAGGCTGCTGTGGTGACGACCGCAGTCCCATGTTGGTCATCGTGGAAGACAGGAATATCCAACTCTTCTTTAAGTCGTTTTTCGATTTTGAAGCAGCGAGGAGCTGCGATGTCTTCTAAATTAACTCCTCCAAGACCAGGTGCCATCGCTTTGACGATCCGGATGATCTCCTCGGTATCTTGTGTGTCCAGGCAGATGGGCCAGGCGTCGATTCCTGCAAATTCCTTAAACAGCATTGCCTTACCCTCCATCACGGGCATCGCAGCTTTTGGGCCGATGTTTCCGAGTCCAAGCACTGCGGTCCCATCCGTTACGACTGCCACACAATTCCCTTTAATGGTGTAGCGATAAGTGTCCTCGGGATTGCGATGCAAGGCCATGCAGACACGCGCAACTCCCGGAGTGTAAGCGAGAGACAAATCATTGCGTGACTTCAGTGGTAATCGACTCTCAATGGAGAGCTTTCCACCCTCATGAACAAGAAACGTTCGATCGTAGAATCGAATAAATTCTACGTTCTCCAATTGCTTAAGCGCTTCCACAATCTTTAAACCGTGATCTTCACTGTGGGTAAAGATGCTGATATCCCGCACTAGAGCATCGGAGGTCGGTCTGACGATATCGATCGCATCCAGATTGCCACCCATTTCGGAGATGATGTTAGTGATCTTGGCCAACATGCCGATCTTGTTAGCGATTTTAAGCCGTACAATGATGCTGTTGCTGGGATTGGAGGGAAAAGAGCCAGAAGCGGACATGGAACCTCAATACGCTGAATAAGAGTGCGAACCGGAAAATTTGGGGTGCAGGGGTAGAATGTTATTTCATTTATTCCGTTGAAGTTTGCATGGCAAGTCAAGGTCTTTATCAGGTGTAAATTCCCTTGGGAGGAGAGCGAAGCTTCCACTTTTCTAACTCTTCCAACGCTTCGTCCAAGGATGCCGCACAAAGATTGAGGTGAGCCATTTTACGTCCGGGTCGCGCTTCGGCTTTTCCATACCAGTGTAGATGTGCTTCAGCTGGCAGACCAAGATGCCAGGCTTGAAGAGCTGAGATGTGCTCACCAAGCAGGTTCAACATAACGGTTGGAGAGTGTAACTTTGGTTCTCTGAGAGGCCAGCCACAGATAGCTCTGAGGTGCTGCTCAAATTGGCAAACATTGGTGCCATCCTGAGTGTAATGTCCAGAATTATGTGGTCTTGGAGCGAGTTCATTGACCAATAATTGGCCATCTGGCATCACGAACATCTCGATGGCAAGCATGCCGTGCAGTTGCAAGCCCTGAGCGATTTGAGTTGTAATGTTCAGTACTTTTCGATTCAAGTTTTCACTAATCCGGGCAGGCACCAGTGAACTTGCCAGAATCCCTGCCTCGTGAACATTTTCCACAACTGGAAAACAATGAATTTCACCCGTGGTCGATCGAGCAACTAGCGATGAGATCTCTCGCTCAAAAGGTAGCCAACCTTCAGCAATCAACTCTCGTTGGTCACCTTGTAAGTCCTGAAAAGCAGCCTCTGCATCAGCTACTTTATCCACCTTCCTTTGGCCTTTGCCGTCATAGCCGCCCATACAGGTCTTGAGCAGAATGGGGGTCTGCCATTGTTGGAGGCATTCTTCTAATGCTCGAGTAGAAGCCACACTCTGAAAAGGGGCTGTCGCAATTGAAAGCTGTTTCAAAGTTTGCTTCTCACAAATCCGATGCTGGCAGGTCGATAGCAAGGAACTGCCCTGTGGCAAAGAAACCTTCTGTTCTAATTCCGCAACTAGTGGATAAGGAATATTCTCGAATTCATAGGTGACCAAGTCGGAAAGCCTAGCGAATTCCTTATGGGTTTCTCTTGAATCGTAAGGTTCACAAAAATGTCTGGTAGAAAGCTTACCGGCAGGACTTTCAGGATCTGGATCCCAAACGACAAAGCGTAGCCCGAGAGGAAGACCCGCCAGAATCAGCATTTGTCCAAGTTGACCACCTCCCAGCAGTCCGATGGTTGGGCCTATCATGGTAATTCTGTCGCTAGAACAGTGTCACGGGTTTGGTTCCGCCAGTCCTCCAAGCGAGCGCGCAGATCCTGCTTATAGACGGCAAGCATCTGGACAGCGAGCAAACCAGCATTGAAAGCGCCAGCCTCACCGATCGCGACAGTGGCGACAGGAACCCCACGTGGCATTTGTACGATGGAAAGAAGTGAGTCCAAACCGCTCAATGATGAAGATTTGACAGGAACCCCGATCACGGGAACCAGAGTTTGGGCTGCAACCATTCCTGGCAAATGTGCGGCTCCCCCAGCCCCAGCGATGATAACCCTTAGGCCCCTTTTGGCAGCCTGATTCGCGTATTCTGTCATCAATTGAGGTGTGCGATGAGCTGAAACAATGCGTTTTTCAAATTGCACATCAAACTGTGCGAGAGCCTCACAGGTGTGCCGTATGGTTCCCCAGTCCGATTTGCTACCCATGATGACTCCGACCTCGACCGTCATGACGAATTCTCCATACTGTTTCAATGTTTATTCAACCAAGGATAAAAATCGTATTTGTAATAGGTTTCATACACCAATATTGTTCAGCCCTGATTTGCTTTGCGCTCACGCAGCCTTTGCCAGTAAGCTAGGCGTTTGGCAATTTCTCTTTCATATCCTCTCTCCACAGGCGCATAGAATTGTTTACGAGGAATTTCATCTGGAAAGCAATTCTGTCCCGAAAACCCATCTGGATCATCGTGATCATACTGGTAGCCCAGACCGTATCCTTCCTCACGCATCAACTTCGTCGGAGCATTCAAAATGTGCTTGGGTGGCATGAGCGAACCATACTGCTGAGCCAGTTGCTGGGCCTGTTTCCAGGCCAGATAGGCAGCGTTAGATTTAGGGGCGGTGGCCAGGAAAATTGTAAGTTGCACCAAAGCTAGATCTCCCTCAGGGCTACCCAATCGCTCATAACAATTCCAAGCTTCCAAGGCTCGCCCCATTGCTTCAGGGGCCGCCAACCCAAGATCTTCAACCGCTATCCTGGTCAATCTTCGCAGAATATAGGCCTTGTCTTCACCACCAATCATCATTCTCGCCAACCAATACAGGGCAGCATCGCAATCAGAGGCTCGCAAGGATTTGTGTAGTGCCGAGATCAAATTGTAGTGCTGATCACCAGCTCGATCATACTGCGGTGCCCGATGGCGCACCAACTCCAACATTTGTTCTGTGCTCAGCGTTGTGGCTTCTAGTTGATCATAAATAATTTCTGCCAGATTTAGTAGGTAACGTCCATCTCCATCAGCCAGCTGCAGTAACTTTTCACGAGCAGTTGCCTCGAGTGGAAGTGGTCGCTTGATGTAATCTGCCGCACGCTTCAGCAGGGATTCAAGTGCATCCTCCTCCAGTGGCTTGAGAGTGAGTACCTGAGTGCGCGAGAGCAAGGCGGCATTCAATGAGAATGAGGGATTCTCTGTGGTGGCCCCGATCAACCGGAGCAGTCCTTCCTCAATCGCTGAGAGTAGCGCATCTTGCTGACCTCGATTGAAACGATGAATTTCATCAACGAAGAGGATTGATTTTGCAGTGAGTAGAGATACTTCTTCGGCCTGACGAAAAACCTTTCGTAATTCTGCGACACCGTCATAGACTGCAGAGATGGCAAAAAATCGAATACCTGGCTGTTCCCCGATGATCCTTGCGATGGTGGTCTTGCCACAGCCAGGTGGACCCCAAAAGATGAAGGATCCTTTTTGCAAAAGTGCCTGTTGATGGGCCAAGATGTGCTCCTGACCAAAGACCTCCTGTAGTTTTTTTGGGCGCAGCAACTTGGCTAACGGATCCATTTTTTAACTCTTTCTGAGGAAAAATCGCAGATCGTAGCGTTTGCTCTGATTTGGGCGTTGCCTTCCTTCGTCCAGAGCGCTACGATTCGGCCGTTTGCTCCCTTGTGAGCTTCTTCTCTCAACCTATCCCGGGGACTTAATCCTTCGGGAAGAAATTGCATCACGCCAACTGTGGAGTTTCTCATGAAAACTATCAAAGGTCCCGCTATCTTCCTGGCCCAATTTGCGGGCGATCAGGCACCGTTCAACAGCTTTGACAGTATCTGTCAGTGGGTTTCCGGTCTCGGCTACAAAGGAGTTCAGGTGCCGAGTTGGGACAAGCGTCTCTTCGATCTGGAAAAAGCAGCAGCTTCCAAGACCTACTGTGACGAAGTCGCAGGTGTTGCCGCTTCTCATGGACTGGAAATCACTGAACTCTCCACGCACTTACAAGGCCAACTCGTGGCCGTTCATCCGGCTTATGATGACGCATTCGACGGGTTTGCAGCACCTGAAGTTCGTGGTAACCCACAAGCGAGACAAGAGTGGGCCGTCAATCAGTTGTTTATGGCAGCTCAGGCTTCCCAACACCTTGGACTGACTGCGCATGCTACCTTCTCAGGAGCATTGGCGTGGCCCTACATGTATCCCTGGCCACAGCGAACTGCTGGGCTTGTCGAGACAGCCTTTGACGAGTTGGCCAAGCGTTGGACCCCCATCCTAAATGCATTTGAGAATGCTGGAGTTGATGTTTGCTACGAAATTCATCCAGGTGAAGATCTACATGACGGGGTGACCTTTGAAATGCTGCTAGAGCGAACTGGTAATCACCCACGCTGTCGAATGCTTTATGATCCCAGTCACTATGTCCTGCAAGCCTTGGACTATCTGGATCACATCGACATTTATCACGACATTATCAAAATCTTCCATGTCAAGGATGCAGAATTCAACCCGACTGGTCGACAAGGAGTTTATGGCGGTTACCAGTCCTGGGTCAACCGTGCAGGCCGTTTCCGTTCTCTTGGGGATGGACAGGTTGATTTCTCAGGGATCTTCTCCAAGATGGCCCAGTACGACTTTCCAGGCTGGGCAGTGCTGGAGTGGGAATGCTGTCTGAAGCATCCCGAACAAGGGGCCGCGGAAGGAGCCCCCTTTATTCAAAACCATATCATCAAGGTCACTGAAAAGGCATTTGATGACTTTGCAGATGGTGGGACTGATGAAGGAGCTAATCGGCGGATGCTTGGTTTGACCTAAAATGCTGTCTAGCTACTGAAAACACAATGGTACACGATCACGTACACCATGTTGGTGATTACAACCGAGCTTTTGACCTGGGGGTAACGCTGAACTTGGGATTCGTGGTCGTGGAGTTCTTTTTCGAGTTACTCTCAGATTCGCTCGCTTTACTGGCAGATGCTGGTCATAACCTGAGTGATGCTGCAGGGCTAATACTTGCCTGGGGAGCTAGTTATCTGGCAAAAGCTCCTGCCACAGCAAATCGCACTTACGGATGGCGCAAGGTGCCCGTGATGGCTTCCTTGTCGAGTTCTTTATTGCTTCTGGTTGCCACAGGTGCCCTTGGCTGGGAAGCCTTTCAGCGACTCTTTGCACCCCAATCAGTGACAAGCTTGACCATCATTGTGGTGGCTGGTGTTGGGGTGCTGGTCAATACGGTGACGGCTCTCCTGTTCGTGAGTGGTCAGCACCATGACCTCAATTTGTGGGCTGCTTTTCTGCACATGGCCGCTGATGCGGGGATCTTAACTAGCGGTTGTGCTTGGTGGCCTGCTAATGCTTTGGCAGGAATTGCCCTGGGTTGATCCAGTCCTTTTTCTGCCGGTGGCAAGTTTTATCATTTTCAGTAGTTGGAGCCTACTCAGAGATTCCCTGAATTACGCATTGGATGCAGTACCTCGAAACATTTGATGTACAGGGCATTCGTCAGTATCTGGCAAACTTGGATCAGGTAGATCGTCTGCATGATCTTTATGTTTGGCCGTTGAGTACCAGTGAGGTCGCACTGACCGTTCATTTGGTGGTACATCAGCAATCACTGGATAACGCCTTGCTCCACCAGATTCAGCAGCATCTGCATGATTACTTTGAGATTGAGCATGCAACCATCCAGCTTGAATCCTCGCTCGAAGAATCAAACTGCCTGTTGGCTCCGACAGCCTACCACTGATCAAAGAATCTATTCATCACTACAATAAATTTTTAGAGGATTACATGACGATTGAAGCGCATAAAAACAATTCGAACTTCCGACGCATTCCTTATGGAATGGTTGGTGGTGGCGAAGGCGCCTTTATTGGAGCAGTGCATCGCATTGCAGCTCGCATTGATGATCGTTTTGAGCTGGTTGCAGGGGCTTTGAGTTCAGAAGCCGAGCGCTCGAATCGTTCTGGTCAAGCGATTGGAATTGCCTCGGATCGTTGTTACGGAAGCTACCACGAAATGGCTCAGCAGGAAGCGGCTCGTCCTGATGGAATTGAGGCAGTCGTGATCGTTACCCCAAATCATCTGCATGTCCCGATTGCCAAGGCCTTTCTGGAAGCTGGAATCCACGTGATTTGTGATAAACCGTTGGCTGCACATCTTGCGGACACGGAGGGACTATCTGAACTGGTCAAGGAGAAGGACCGTCTTTTTGCCATAACTTACAACTACAGCGGTTATCCGTTGATTCGACATGCTCGTGAAATCATCGCTAGTGGAGAGCTTGGAAAGATTCGAGTGGTTCAAGCGGAATATCCGCAGGATTGGCTGAGTGAAAAGTTGGAAGACACCGGGCAAAAGCAAGCTTCCTGGCGAACAGATCCGAATCAGGCCGGAGGAGGTGGATGTCTCGGAGATATTGGAACCCATGCCTTCCATTTAGCCTGTTTTGTCTCGGGACTTACGCCAGCGAGTGTGTTGGCAGACCTGAATTCCTTTGTTGATGGAAGACAGCTCGATGATAACGTCCACGTCCTGCTACGCTTTGAAGAGGGTGCCAAAGGTATGCTTTGGGCTAGTCAAGTGGCTCCTGGCAATGAAAATGGGCTACGTCTGAGGATTTATGGAGAAAAAGCCGGCCTGAGTTGGTCTCAGGAAAACCCGAATTATTTAATGTTCTCTCCTCTTGGGGAACCTTCTCGCCTGCTTGGACGTGGTGGTCCTGGCCTGACAGGTGCTGCAGAAAGGGTCACCAGAATTCCACCAGGGCATCCTGAGGGCTACCTCGAAGGGTTTGCTACCATCTATCGTGAAGTGGCTGATGCAATTGAAGCCCAGCGCAGCGGAAAAGATCAACCAGATGAGGTGATTTTTCCTGATCTGGAAGAAGGCCTACAAGGGATGCGTTTTGTTGATGCCGTGTTGCGTTCCCACAAAAATGGCGGAGTGTGGATCTCACTAAACAGCTGACATTCTCCCTTTCCAACCTCCATTCTATCTGATTGTGCAAGTGCGAAATTTGTGTTCGGCGTATTTTTTTCTTTCTTTTGTTTAGTTTTAAGTTTACTAATTTAGCGCCTTGCGCAACAGACCGGAGTCGATTCCGGAGCCTGGAACAAGCGACAACTGTTCACCCGGAATCATTTCAGATCGGGTGATGGGATCTCCTTAACAAGAGAGGAATCATGAAAAAGGGATGGATCAAGTCAATGCTGCAGACCGCAGCCGGCGCTGCACTGGCGCTGACGGTCATGGCGGCGCCAAGCCAGAAGGCTCAGGCCCAAAGCCTCACTCTATGCTGGGCAGCGTGGGACCCTGCAAACGCTTTGGTTGAGATGTCCAAGGACTTCACAGCCCAGAGCGGAATCGAAATGAACTTCGAGTTCGTGCCCTGGCCCAATTATGCTGACCGAATGCTAAACGAACTGAACTCCGGCGGTAAACTTTGTGACCTGCTGATTGGAGACAGTCAGTGGATCGGTGGTTCTGCTGAGAATGGACACTACGTTAAGCTAAACAGCTTCTTCGATAAGGAAGGCATCTCAATGAATGACTTCCTGCCAGCAACTGTTTACGCCTACTCCACCTGGCCAAAAGGAAGCCCCAACTACTGGGCTCTGCCAGCGATGGGTGATGCCAATGGCTGGGTCTACCGAAAGGACTGGTTCTCAAGGCCAGCGCTACGTTCAGAATTCAAGTCCAAGTACGGACGTGATCTGGAGCCACCAAAGACCTGGACAGAGATGAAGGACATTGCTGAGTTCTTCCAGGGGCGAGATGTTGACGGGAAGCGTGTCTATGGTGCCGCGATCTTCACCGAGCGTGGATCTGAGGGAATCACCATGGGTGCGACTGGTGCTCTCTACTCCTGGGGTTTCAAGTACCAAAATCCTAACAAGCCCTATGACATGGAAGGCTTTGTTAACTCACCTGATGCTGTAGCAGCGTTGGAATTCTACAAGGAATTCTACAAGTGCTGTACTCCTCCAGGCTACACCGATAGCTACATGGAAGAGGGACTAGATGCTTTCAAGTCTGGGCAAGTTGCCATGATGATGAACTGGTTCGCCTTCTTCCCAGGGCTCCACAAAGATCCTGTGGTTGGCGGTGACAAGATCGGTTTCTTCGTCAATCCAGGTCAGAAAGTGGAAGCTTCTACATTGGGTGGACAGGGCATCTCAGTGGTTTCCTACTCAGAGAAGAAGGATCAAGCCTTGGAGTACATCAAGTGGTTCGCTTCACCTGAAGTTCAGAAGAAGTGGTGGTCATTGGGTGGATATTCCTGCCACAAGTCTGTTCTTTTGGATCCAGGCTTTGCCAACACCCAGCCGTTTGCTGCAGACTTCCTGAAGGCAATGGACGGAGTTCAGGATTTCTGGCAGGAGCCTGCTTATGCAGAACTGCTGCTGGCGATGCAGAAGCGTGTGCATGACTTTGTGGTTGCTGATCAAGGAACCGCTCAAGAAGCACTCGACAAGTTGATTGAAGACTGGACAGAGACCTTCGAAGACGAAGGCAAGCTCTAAGATGAATTCACAGGAATTCACTGTTACTCACAGTTGAATTCCTGTGATCAGTTTTAATTAAACGGAGCCCGATGTCTCGTCCTTCCATACTCCAAAAAATTGCTTCCTCTGCAGCTGTTGCGACACCTGCGCCCGTTGCCAGGCAAGTGAGAGGGCTGTCAGATCGAGCCATTGCCTGGCTCTTTGTGACTCCAACAATCCTATTGTTGCTGGCGATCAACATCTTCCCGTTGATTTGGACCATCCAACTATCCTTTACCAATTACAAAGCGAACCGTGCTGCCCGCGGTGAAAAGTTCATTGGGCTCAGGAACTACGAGCGTGTGCTGGGTGATGCAGATATCTGGATCTCCTTGCAGACGACCGCACATTTTCTGATTTGGACGATGCTGCTGCAGGTACTCCTAGGCTTTGGCCTAGCTTGGCTGCTGAACAAGCAATTCAAAGGACATTCTTTCTGGACCACTTTGATCTTGCTGCCAATGATGCTTTCACCGGCAGTAGTGGGAAATTTCTGGCGCTTTCTCTATCAGCCCCAGATTGGTCTTTTCAATTACATCATTGCTTTCTTCACAGGTGCAGATCCTTCGTCTTTTCAGATGCTGGGGGATGTCAATTTGGCTCCCTGGTCCATTGTGATCGTTGATACCTGGATGTGGACACCATACATCATGCTGATCTGCCTGGCTGGGTTGCGATCAATTCCTGATTACATCTATGAGGCGGCAGAAGTCGACCGAGCCTCAAAGTGGCGTCAATTCTGGTCGATTACAGTTCCTATGGTGCTGCCTTTCTTGATGTTGGCCGTGTTGTTTCGAGCCATTGAGAATTTCAAAATGTTTGATCTCGTGGTCGAACTGACCAACGGTGGTCCTGGATCGGTGACCGAACTGGCCTCCATCAACTTGAAGCGAGAAGCCTTTGAGAAGTGGCGGACTGGATATTCTTCAGCCTTTGCCATCATTCTTTTTGTGACTGTCTTTGGCGTGGCGAATATCTACGTCAAAGCTCTCAATGCGGTGAAGCAACGATGAGTTCCGCACATCCACACGAAAAGCCCTGGGGCAAGCGACTAGCTGCTGGACTAGTTATTCTGTATGCATTGGTCAGCATCATTCCGCTGATTTGGATATTCCTAACGGGCTTCAAGTCACCCCAAGATTCGATCAGCTATCCTCCCAAGATGGTGTTCTCCCCAACCATGGAAGGCTATGTAAACGTCTTCACTACTCGAACTCGGCAAACTCCGGAGTACATGGAAACATTGCCGCCTCCGGAAACCTGGTACGATGAGTTGGTTCGCTCACGAAGCATGGTGATCGCAGGGCCTTCCAAGTTTGGGCAACGCTTCTTGAATTCCATCATCATCGGCTTCGGTTCTACCTTTCTTTCGGTCTTTCTGGGAACCCTGGCGGCCTATGCCTTCTCACGCTTTAAGATTCCGCTCAAAGACGATCTGATGTTTTTCATCCTTTCCACCCGGATGATGCCACCAATCGCAGTGGCGATTCCCATCTTTTTAATGTATCGAGAGTTGGGCTTGGCAGATACGCATCTAGGAATGATCCTGCTCTATACGGCTGTCAACATCTCCTTGGCGGTCTGGCTTCTGAAAGGATTCATTGATGAGATTCCGCGGGAATACGAGGAAGCTGCGATGATTGATGGTTACTCTCGTTTCCAGTCTTTCCGTAAAGTGGTCTTGCCCCAGGCTACAACAGGGATTGCAGCAACCGCGATCTTCTGTTTGATCTTCAGTTGGAATGAATATGCCTTTGCCCTCCTACTAACCTCAGGCACCGCTCAGACGGCACCACCTTTCATTCCAACAATCATTGGAGAAGGAGGACTAGACTGGCCTGCGGTAGCAGCTGGTGCAACACTCTTCCTAGTACCCATCGTGTTCTTTACGATCATGCTCCGCAAGCATCTGCTACGTGGAATCACTTTCGGCGCCGTCCGCAAATAAAGAGGAGCTGTATGTCAGAGAACACAACATTGAGCCTTCGGCGCTACTTTCGAAGAAATTTCTGGGAGTGGATTGCTACAGTGATCATCCTGTTTGGGGTGGTGATGTTGATGCAGCCCTTTTTGCTCGTGCTTTACACCTACTCCTTCGTAGTGATCCTCACAGGCACCGTTTTGTTCATCATCGTGAGCCACTTCCCGGAATAGCAAATGGCCGAAATTCAAGTCAGTCGCCTGAAAAAATCCTTTGGGGAGTTCGTTGCGGTCCAAGACTCCAGCTTTACGATTCAAAATGGTGAATTCTTCGTGATGTTGGGTCCCTCGGGGTGTGGAAAAACAACAACGTTGCGGATGATTGCTGGACTGGAGTTACCCACTTCTGGTGAGATTCGGCTGGATCAGGAGGAAGTCACTTTCTTGCCGGCGTCTCAAAGAGACATTGCGTTTGTCTTCCAGTTGTTTGCGCTCTATCCCCACATGAATGTGCGGAAAAATCTGGCTTTCCCATTGAAGTGCATCGGGAGTCCTTCTTCAGAAATTAAGCAGCGAGTTGAAGAAGCGGCTCGTCTACTGAGAATTGATCATCTGCTGAATCGTTCTGTCTCTGGATTATCTGGCGGTGATCGTCAACGCGTAGCCCTCGGAAGAGCGATCATTCGTCGCCCGAAAGCCTTCCTGATGGATGAACCTCTTGGTGCTCTTGATGCTGAATTTCGTAATTTGATGTGCCAGGAACTGAAGGGTTTGCATGACCGAATTGAGGCAACGACGGTTTACGTCACGCATGACCAACTGGAGGCGATGGTGGTGGCTGACCGGATTGCGGTGATGAATCACGGTGTGATTGAGCAGTTGGGGACTCCAAGCGAGATCTACAATAAGCCAGCAACCATGTATGTCGCTGATTTTATCGGATCTCCACCGATGAACTTGCTCAACTTGCCCAATTCGCTGGAGCCTGGACAATCGGAGATCACTCTTCCAGGTGAGGGTTGTGGAACACTTCGTTGTCCTGCGTCAACACAGGGTGTTCAAGCAGACAATCTTGTCTTGGGTGTTCGCCCGGAACACTTACTTCCAGAGCAGAAAGGTCCCCTGCCAGGAGAAATCAGTGCCGTCGAATACATGGGAACCACCCAGATCCTGACGATCCAGACTCCTTACGGGCAAGCACTTTCTCGCGTTCGTAGCACTCATTCATTTGGGGAAGGACAATCAGTGCGATTGAATTTTGCTGCTCAGCGGGCCTCTCTGTTTGACAAGAGTGATGGAAAAGCATTGCCCACGGAGGTGACTCATGGCTGAGATCGCTCTCCAGGAAATACAGAAGCACTTCGGGGATACGCTTGCAATCAACAACCTCGAGTTGACCATTGGAGATGGAGAACTGGTCGTTTTGTTGGGCCCTTCGGGAGCTGGCAAGACAACCACTCTCCGCTTGATTGCTGGATTGGAGGAGGCAGATTCTGGAAGTATTCGGATCAATGGCGTGGACATGACAAAGTCGCAACCTGCTGAAAGAGATGTTGCGTTTGTTTTCCAGCAATACTCGCTGTACCCACACCTAACGGTTCGGGATAACTTGAGCTTCCCGCTTCGCTCGCCAGTATCCGGTCTTTCTGAAGACGCTGTTGCCCGTCGGGTTGAGGAAATTGCGAAGATGGTGCGGATCAACCACAAGCTTGAAAATAAGGCAACGGCCTTGTCCGGTGGGGAGATGCAGCGTGTCGCGATTGGACGGGCACTGGTACGAAAGCCAACTATCTATTTGATGGATGAACCGCTCTCTTCCCTGGATGCGAAGCTGCGAGCTGAACTGCGAGTGGAGTTGAAGCACATTCAACAGAATCTTGGGGCAACGATCCTTTATGTGACCCACGACCAGGTGGAGGCAATGACTCTGGCTGATCGCATTGGTGTGCTCCGAGAGGGGGAACTGGTACAGCTGGGTACTCCCAAGGAAATTTTTGAACAGCCAATCAATACCTATGTGGCGGAGCGACTGGGGCAACCCTCGATCAATCTTGTGCCATTGAGTAATGAATGGCCTGTACAGGCTCCTGCCAACACCACACAGCTTGGATTGCGGACAGACCATGTTCAGTTGCATTCTGCAGATAAGCAGACCCAAGCCACGGTACCAGCCCAAGTGCAACGTGTTGAATATCTTGGCGACCAGACCTACCTACATCTGCTCTGTGCAGGACAGGATCTCACCTTCCTGGCGGATCCAGCAACCTTGCTGAAGGAAAGTGACGGGGTAGCCCTTGAATTGGTGCAACCTCTTTTCTTTGACCAATCCGGAAATCGTTTGTCTGCTTGAGGGCAAGGCAACTTGATGGGAAAGCTACAGATGACTCCAGACTTACTTAGATCGTTACTTCAAGGAACTGCAGAAGCAGTGATTGCCCAGGCAGAACACCTCACAGCTTTGGATCAAGCTATTGGTGATGGTGATCACGGCATCAACATGAAGAGAGGCTTGCAGAACGTGCTCGCTGATTTGGACAATATCACAGCCAAACCACCAGCTGAGGCTCTTAAAGCGGTAGGGATGACCATGGTGATGAAAGTCGGTGGAGCCTCTGGTCCACTCTATGGCACCCTGGCGATGACGCTGGGTAAGGAATGGCCAACAGACGATGAGCTAGACTCATCGAAATTGGGTCAGATACTCGCGGTATCCATCGAAGCTTTGAAGAAACGAGGAAAAGCAGATCTTGGAGCCAAGACCATGTTAGATGTGCTAGCTCCAGTCCAGCAAGCCTTGGAAGCAAATAAATCAATCGCAGAAATCTCTGTGATTGCCCAGCAAGCCGCAGAAGCCACAATTCCAATGAAAGCAACTCGCGGACGGGCTTCCTTTTTGGGTGATCGTTCCATCGGACACATGGACCCTGGGGCCTATTCCTCTGCATTGATAATTCAAACTATCTGTCAACTTCTGGAAGAGAAATCATGAGTAACGTGGGCATTGTGATCGTTTCACATTCTCAGCAGGTCGCTGCGGGTACGGCTGAAATGGTGCTGCAGATGGTGGGAGATGAAGTTCCTCTTGCCTGGTGTGGTGGTAACCCTGACGGTGGTTTGGGGACAAGTGTGGAAGCGATCATGGAAGCCATCTCTAAAGCCTGGTCAGATTCTGGGGTCGCCGTAATGGTTGATCTCGGTGGAGCTGAAACAAATAGCGAGATGGCGATTGAAATGCTACCTGCCGAACGACAAAAGAAGGTAGTGATCTGCAATGCCCCGATTGTCGAAGGGAGCGTCATCGCAGCTACGGAAGCATCTGGGGGTGCAAGCCTGGAAGAAGTCAAAAGCTCAGCAGAAGAAATGTGAGGAGGCATGACTGAAGAAAATACCTGGACTTCTGAGGGTGCGGTAGAAATNACTCATGATGTGGGTCTACATGCGAGGCCCTCTGTCAAGTTGACCAAGCTCGCCAAGCGCTTCTCGGCACGGATTGAAATCGCTGCTAGCTCTGAGGGGCCTTGGATCGATGCGAAAAGTATTGTCAAGGTGATGGGAGCCAAGATGCCGCAGGGAACCATTCTGCAATTGAGAGCCACAGGAACAGACGCTCAGCCTGCCGTGGAGGCTTTGATTGATTTGGTCAATCAAGATTTTGAGGAATCACAGGATGCCCAGTCAGCCTCAGCTTAAAGGCATCAGTGCAGCTCCTGGTCTTGCTCAGGGTGCGGCATTCTGGGTGGAGGCGCCTGCCGTAGTAGACTCTGCAGACTCCAAGGAACCCACGATTGATCTAGCGGAAGCCCTGGCCTTGGCCAGTAGCCAGTTGGTGGAGTTGATGGAGCGAGTCGAGGGAGACGATGCAGAAATCCTCGAATTCCAGCTTGCGATGCTCGAAGATGAAACCCTCAGTGATCCAGTACGTCAGGCTTTTGAAGCAGGTANGACATTGATTGAAGCCTGGCAACAAACGCTGGATGAACATGTCACAGACTACGAGCAAAGTGAAGACGAGTATTTTCAGGCACGGGCCAGTGACCTACTTGATATTCGTGACCGAGTCCTCAGGATTCTACGTGGAGAAACAGAAGCCGTGATCCCTGAGGGAGCGATCCTGCTCGCAACGGACTTAACTCCCAGTCGCTTTCTGGGCCTAGATTGGAACAAGGGTGGAGGAGTAGTCTTGCGGGAAGGTAGCCCTTCGAGTCATGTAGCCATGCTAGCACGTTCCCGTGGGGTGCCGATGCTGGTGGGAATCGCAGACCTACCACTTGGAGCGTTCCCAGATCAAACCAGATTGTTGCTGGATGCGGATGAAGGTGTGCTGCACGTAGATCCTTCCACAGAGGAAACCCAAGCCTTTGAGCATAAGCTTCAAATAGCTATCCAGGAAGCAGAACGACTAGCCCCTATATTGGATCAACCCGCACAAACTGTGAATGGAACAGCGGTTCAAGTACTGATCAATGTGGCGCTGCCAGAAGAATTGGCAAAACTCAATTCAGCGCATTGTGATGGAATCGGCCTGATGCGTTCAGAATTTCTGTTTCACCATGGGCTACCCAGCGAAGAATCACAGTACCGATCCTATCAAAAACTCTTGGAATGGGCTGGAGAAAAGCCAGTAACGATTCGTACTCTTGATGCGGGTGGTGACAAGCCTTTGCCTGGGCTGGAGCAACCGAATGAAAGTAACCCATTTCTTGGTCTACGAGGACTCCGACTTTCCCTACGACAACCAGAGGTCTTCCGCACTCAACTCCGTGCACTGTGTAGAGCTACTGTTCATGGAAATCTGAAGGTCATGGTGCCGATGGTCACTGTCCCTGACGAATTACATTCGACCAGAGAATTGTTGGAAGATGTTTGTGCCGAACTCACCACAGAAGGTATCGAATTCCACAAGCCAGTTCTCGGAATGATGGTAGAAGTTCCCGCCGCTGCTCTGGCTCCTGAGTTGTTTGCTGATGCTGCGTTCTTTTCGATTGGTAGTAATGATCTGGTTCAATATCTGACGGCTAGTGCNCGCGACCTTCATCATGTTGCAGATCTGGCGGATCCCGGCCATCCAGCAGTCTTGCGAGTCATTAGAGAATTGGTGGAGCATTGCAATCGTTCCGGCCAAGAGTTGAGCCTTTGCGGAGATATGGGCAGTGATCCGAATTTCATCGCACAGTTACTGGAAGCAGGCTTNCGTAATTTGTCAGTGGCGCCAGCCCGCTTGGGGAAGACCAAGTGGACCATTCGTGAAACCAATCTGGAGGGGGTGTGACAACGGACTTAAAAGCTCAGTTGGTTGCCCAGTACAAGCAGATCCTCGCAGAGATGCTGAGCAATCGCCCTTCTGGAACCNGACAGCGGCTGGCGACAATGCTGCGCAAGAATCGTAGTTTTATCTCCCAGATTTCCAATCCCAGCTACGCCACACCCATCCCTGCCCGTCATCTGGATATCATCTTCGAAGTTTGCCATTTCTCTGAAAAAGCTCGTCGAGACCTCTTATACTACTACGACCAGGCGCACCCTGGTAGACGTCACAGTCCAAATTACCAGCACCAGGAGGCNCATCGAGAGGGGCTGCGATTTCGTCGGATGATGTTATACTTACCAGATCTGGGAAGCGATGAAGCCAACAAAGAACTCGATGACCTGATACTGGAAACCGCCCGTCGGTTAAGTCACCTGCTACAGATTTCTGAGCGCTCCTGAAAGCGTGCTGATCTGTTCCCCATCCTCATTTTCTTCCGTGGGAGAGACCATGAAAAAATTAATTAATGTTACTGATCAAGTACTTACCGAAAGCCTAAGTGGTTTTGTCTCTGCACATGCCGATTTGCTGGAGCTCGGGGCCGAAGGGAAATTTGTACGCCGTAAGCAAATCAAGCCTGGAAAGCCAGTATTGATCTCTGGGGGAGGTTCTGGTCATGAACCCCTGCATGGTGGTTTTGTTGGCCATGGAATGCTGGATGCCGCCTGTCCTGGACAGGTCTTTACTTCACCGACTCCAGACCAAATGCTGGAAGCAATGCAAGCTACCGAAAGTGGTGGTGGGGTGCTACTGATCGTCAAGAACTACGAAGGTGACGTGATGAACTTCGAGATGGCTGCCGAGATGGCAGAGTGTGAGGTTGCTACGGTATTGACTGATGACGACGTAGCTGTGGAAACCTCAACCTATTCAACAGGTCGACGGGGTGTTGCAGGTACCATGATTGTCGAGAAGATTGTTGGCGCTGCAGCAGAAACAGGGAGAGACTTGGCTGCTTTGAAGGCCTTAGGAGATCGTGTCAATCAGCAGACCCGATCAATGGGGGTCGCCCTGACAAGCTGTACGGTTCCAGCTGCAGGTAGTCCGACCTTCCAGATTGGTGAAAATGAAATGGAGATGGGGGTTGGGATTCATGGGGAACCAGGAAGAAAACGAGTTGCGCTTGCTGAAGCCAAGGACATTGCCGCAGAGATGATTGGCGCGATCCGCAAAGATTTTGGAGACCAGGCCAAGGGCAACGCTATCACGCTGGTCAATGGATTTGGGGGAACCCCATTAATGGAACTTTACCTGATGCACCACTGTGTTGAACAGGAGCTGGTTAGAAGCGGAATAACGATTGCCCGTTCACTGGTTGGCAATTTTGTGACTTCTTTAGAAATGGCTGGGTGCTCGGTCACACTGAGTATGGTTGATGACGAATTACTGGGTCTCTGGGATGCGCCTGTTCACACAGCAGGTCTACGCTGGGGGATGTAAGCGGACCTGATAAGTTTGTGCTCTGGGCAGAGATCGTGTACATCTAAGCGAAAGCGTTAATTATCAGCGTTGATAAATTCTGCAACACTGTTTCTGACACCCAAGATTGACCTCTACAAGCAAAGCTCAGAGCCTCGGCGAAGAGATCGCCAATAGCATTACCCACGGAATTGGAACAGCCCTAAGCGTCGCGGCTCTCACGCTGCTAGTCACGTTGGCTTCCCAGCAAGGAGACGCCTGGCAGATTGTCAGTGTTAGTGTTTATGGCAGTTCGCTGATTCTGCTGTACCTAGCTTCTACTCTCTATCACGGACTACAAAATCAGCGGGCTAAGCGCATCTTCAAGATCCTCGACCACTCGGCGATCTTTCTGCTAATTGCTGGAACCTACACACCCTTCCTGCTTGACAACCTGCGCGGCACTTGGGGCTGGAGTCTCTTTGGAGTGATCTGGGGTATGGCTCTGCTGGGGATTGTCTTCAAGGTTTTTTTTGTGGGCAAACTTCCTAAGGCCTCGACCGCCACGTATCTAGTGATGGGCTGGCTCTGCCTAATTGCACTTCCTCAAATGTGGGAGACGATCGAAACAGCTGGCCTGATCCTGCTCTTTTTGGGTGGGGTTTCTTATAGTGTGGGTGTGATTTTTTATTCCTGGCGCCGACTCCCCTACCATCANGCCATCTGGCACCTCTTTGTCCTCGGAGGTAGCACGGCTCATTTCTTTGCCGTACTGCTGAATGTCCTGCCTACTGACGTTTCTGCCTGATTTTCAGAATTTAGAATGTAATTGAGACGGGTNATTACTTGCTGACAAAGGGACTTGCTTTATTTGTGGCAGGTTTGCCTTTGGACTCAGGTCGGCNACAACATATGCATCTCAAAATGACTTTTGAGATGCATATGTTGTCTCTGGGAGGAAAATTAATCTTNGATGATAATAAAGAAAGAACCTATTGCAAATAGGAGAGTTGAATCGCTTGATAGGNTGCAGGGTAGCAAGTATTTGCTACTTTTTGTGGTATGGTGCCGCATGAAGGCTCGCTGAACNATATTTGCTCAGCAGAGCCTTACGAAAGCGACTAGCTCTTTGGTAGCAAAGTTATTGAACTCACAAGTCANCTTTATCGATATTATACAGAAAATCACNCACCATAAGTGAGGTTGGGCAATCTTTCTGAATTATATTTTAGCGTAGACCGTTCAATTAGAATCACGTCCCAACAGGTCCGNCGTTCTCTTTCCAATCAGAAAACCCNCCAACATTGCAGACATTCTTGAAACCCATCTCCACAAGAGTGTGCCCTGTTAAAGCGGCCATACCACCAGCACCACATACCAAGACGATCTCAGCATTTTTTTGAAGCTTCTCTTCATGGTAGGGGGTACTTGAATCAGCAGCAAATTCAATAAATCCTCTTGGTATTTTCAGGGCACCTTGAATAGTACCTGTTTCTTGAATTTCAAGACCGTCTCGCACATCGATAAAAACACTATTTCCGTCGGCATGCTTTTGGATTCCATCAGCAACACTGATTTTTGGTACCACTGCGTTTGCAGCACTCAAAGCAGATTCAGCGGTTTTCATAAATACTCCTTTTTATGGGTTATAGGTTGAGACTCTGTACAAAGTTTGTCTTCAGTTTGCTGAATGACTCTTTGCCAATCTCTTTAAAGACAACAAATTAGTTTTAGACATACCATAAGCCTTGGCAAGCAAATTAGTCAGAGTGTGAAGGCCGACTCAAGTGATTGCAACATAACTCAATCATCCTAGTAATTTTAAGTATGCAATGGGAGAATCCACACTAACTATGATAGAGAATTTCGTTCATAATTCGCTGATTTTTTTNAAATGTCAGTAGTGACGCTTTGAGCTCAAGAGGCAGCTGCCANAGCCGCATCGTAATCAGGTTGTTGGGCAACTTCGGGTACNAACTCGGTGTGCTTGACGATGCCATTTCCATCGATCACCACAATGGCTCGAGCCATCAGGCCACGTCGGAAGCTGTCTTTAATTATGACCCCATAGTCCTTCCCAAAATCTGGGGAACGGAAGGCTGAGCCAGTTTTGACATTCTCTATGTTTTCTGCGCCGCAGAAGCGAGCTTGAGCTTGGGGCAAATCAACAGAAACGCAGAGCACCACCGTATTGTCTTGGTTAGCAGCCTTGACGTTGAAAGTCCGCACAGAGGTGGCACAAGTTGGAGTGTCGATGCTGGGGAAGATGTTCAGGATCAGGTTTTTTCNGGCAAAGTCCTCTAGGTTCAGATCACTCAGATCTTGTGCAGCTAGCATGAAGTCTGGGGCCTTGCTGCCTACTTGNGGCAACTCACCTTCCGTGTTGACGATCAGCCCTCGCCATGAAATCTCAGCCATGGATTCGCTCGTTGATAAAGAAAAGGTTGGATAGGATGAGNAACTCATCGTTTGCTCATAAGAAAACGAGTAATAATAATTAAATCTGCACTTACAGAGGAATCAAGCTTGAGAAGTTAGGCTTTCCTGATTTTTATTCGCAGGTTGAAATGTTTGCGCTCCACCGNNGCTACAGGGAGCGTACATTTAAGAGAAATGCTTAGAGTTTTAGAAGTAGCCAGTTACCGCTTGATGAATGGCCTTGACGATGATGTCAGCTTCTTCTCGACTGAGGCACAGCGGCGGTGCCAAACCAAGGATGTCTCCTTGCGCCATTGCACGAACGATTACACCGTTTTCACGGATTTTGGCAGCCAGTGTTGGTCCGACCTTTTTCTGAGGATCAAAGAACTTCCGTCCAGCTTTTTCTTCAACCAGCTCGACGGCTGCGAGTAAGCCTTCTCCCCGAATTTCACCCACATTTGGATGATCTCCCAGCGCTGATTTCAACTCTTGCAACAAATAGGGTCCAACTTCAGCTGTATTAGCAANGATGTTCATCTCGTCAATCAGCTTCAGATTAGCCACTCCAGCGGCTGCACAAATCGGATGGGCAGAGTAGGTCCAGCCATGTCCGATAGGTCCACTCTCGTCAGTTCCCTGCATCAGGACATCGTAGATTTCCCCAGAGATGAGTGAACCTGAAAGAGGCAGGTAGGCGCTGGTCACTCCTTTGGCGATTGTCATGAAATCAGGTTCCAGGCCATAGAAGGGACTGGCAAACATTGATCCAAGCCGACCGAAGCCAGTGACAACCTCATCAGCAATCAGCAGGATATCGTGTTGCTTGAGAATGGGCGTGATGGCTTCCCAGTAGCCCTTAGGAGGAGGCACAAGTCCACCAGTGCCTAAAGCAGGTTCTGCAACCATCGCAGCGATTGTATCAGCACCTTCCCGGGCGATCAGATTTTCCAACTCCAAAGCACAGTGTGCGCTGAATTCCTCCTCACTGAGGTTTTCTAACTCATCAGCACGTCTATAGTAGTAGGGAGCCACAGTGTGCTTGACCGTCGGTAGAGGTAGGTCGAACTTCTTGTGGAAGGCATCTAGGCCGGTCAGGGATCCGCTCATCAGGCCGGAACCGTGATAGGCTCTCCAGCGCGAGATGATTTTTTTCTTTTGAGGACGTCCTAGGATATTCTGATAGTGCCAGGTGAGCTTGATGTTGGTGTCGTTCGCATCTGATCCCGAGACCCCGAAGTAGATCTTGCTCATGTGCTTGGGGGCTCGCGCCAAAACCATTTTTGAGAGAGTTATGCTGGCTTCAGTACCATGGCCGAAGTAGGCGTGATAGTAGGCCAACTCCTGAGCCTGCTTGTTGATCGCATCAATTACAGGTTGGCGNCCGTAGCCGATGTTGACACAGTACAGCCCGGCAAAGCCATCCAGCAATTTATTGCCATTGCTATCGTAGACATAAACCCCTTCACCACCGGTCATCACGACTTGGGGGGCTTCCTTGCGCACAAATTGACCGAGGTGGGTGTTTGGATGAAAAAAACTCTCCCGATCCCAGCTTTCGAGTTGTCCCTGTTCGAGCATATTCTTCCTTGGGTTTGTTGGGTCTGTGAGAAAGGAGGCTGCTATGAGACGGGGACGCCACAACCCCCTGATCAGTCCAAAAAAACTCTTTATTGGCAGACTTACTGATCCAGGAAGGGTAGTCAAGTGTTCGAAGAGATCGATAGCAAGAGCATCGTGGCAGAGACCTCGTAAAATTTACAGGATCCACCAGTGGTGGCAAAGATCTTTAAGCAAAGAAACTAATACCGAAATGCTCTGGATCAAAAGATGGGAATTTGAGAATGCTGGGAGCACTTCTTTTCAAGAGTGATCTTTCAAGAAAAGTTTCCTGTCTGTGTTTCAATTTATTGCAACTGGACCAATTGCTTCCGGACTCGACTGGGACTAATCTGATACTGAATTTCAATAGTTTCTCCTTCGATCCCTTCGATAATTTTATCTTCATCATCCAAATCAAAAATCAAAACTTTGTTTTGAGGTTCCAATCTTCTCACAATGCGGCGGCCTTGGTTATATGCTAAGATTTCCCACTTAGCATCACTAATGCGCTTCAAAGAAACTGCAATCTTATCAGTAGCGGGTATGTCAAAACTTTGGCGAAAGATTTCTCGGTCATTCAGAGTTCTGAAAATTACCAAAGACCCAACAGTCTCATAAGAAGGTATATTAATCTTGAACACTCTACTAGTTGAATTGTAAATTTTGGTGATAGTAGCGTATCCTTGATAAAAATTNCCATTATTGGCGTTAGAGTTTAAGTGTTGTTTAGCTTAGGAATGCGGAGTTTTAGTGATACTTCCAACATGGTTTTGGATTTGCTGTAGCAAAGCATTTAACGATGGAGCCTGGCTAGATAGTGCCTGAGTCAGCAGTTNAGTGNTTCGATTTGNGTGGTGAAGGTCTTACCCGCGTAATGCTTGGCGTGTGGGATGAAATTCTCGTAGACCTTCAGCAAGTCTGTGCCATAGCCTATCGTCGGCAGGTGCTTGATCTGCTACCAGAGAACTCTACCGGTTTTGATCGTCCTTCTTCCACAGACAAAGCCAAGGACCTTGCCAAAGATGGAATCTACAGCTAGCCAGAGCCAACATTGAGATTTTTTTT